>NZ_CALNWV010000018.1:0-41506 GCF_940793045.1 Neisseria sp. Marseille-Q2251 | reverse complement strand
ATCAATCACCTGATCCAACTTCAATAGTGGGAAGCGGTCGATGTGTTTGGCAATCATGGCTTGTACGGTTTGCCGGAAGAAGGTGCTCATGAGAAATCCGCTAAATGTCTTGGTGGGAATTTAGGGGATTTTGGGGAATTTTGCAAAGGTCTCGACCTTTTGTGTTGCTTAAGCGTTAACGCCCGTACATTTCCCACAAACTCTCTTGCAGGCTGAAGGCGGGTTCGCCGTTTTCGGGTTGGGCGCGGGTGTAGCTGCCGTCGGGCTGCATCAGCCAGGCGCGGGTATTGTCTTGCAGTGCCATTTCGATGCCTTCGCGGATGACGCGGGCTTTGAGTTCGGGCGTGAAAATCGGGGTGGCGACTTCGATGCGGCGGAAGAAGTTGCGCCCCATCCAGTCGGCGCTGGAGATGAAGGTATCGTCCGCGCCGTTGTTGTGGAAGCAGTACACGCGGGAGTGTTCGAGCTGTCTGCCGATAATGGAGCGGACGCGGATGTTTTCGGACAGGCCTTTGACACCGGGGCGCAGGGTACACATGCCGCGTACGATGAGGTCGATTTGCACGCCTGCGCTGCTGGCACGGTAGAGGGCGTCGATGACGCTTGGCTCAATCAGTGAATTCATTTTGGCGCGGATGCGGGCGGGTTTGCCTGCTTTGGCGTGTTGGATTTCGCGCTCGATGCGGTCGATGACCATTTTGTGCAGGGTAAACGGGCTTTGGTAGAGCTTGTTCAGACGACCCGGTTTGCCCAAGCCTGTGATTTCCATAAAGAGGGTGTTCACGTCGGCGGTGATTTGGTCGTCGGCGGTGATGATGCCGAAGTCGGTGTAAATACGCGATGTGCCTTGATGGTAGTTGCCGGTACCGAGGTGGGCGTAGCGTTTGAGCGCACCGTTTTCGCGGCGGATGACGAGTGCCATTTTGGCGTGGATTTTGTAGCCGAATACGCCGTAAACGACGTGTGCGCCTGCGTTTTCAAGCTGTTGCGCCCAGTTGACGTTGTTGGCTTCGTCAAAACGCGCCATGAGTTCGACGACGACGGTTACTTGTTTGCCGGCAAGGGCGGCTTTCATCAGGGCGCGGACGAGTTCGGAATTGCTGCCGGTGCGGTAAATGGTCATTTTGACGGCGAGGACGGCGGGGTCGGCGGCGGCTTCGCGTATCATGTGGACGACGGGGTCGAAGGACTGATACGGATGGTGCAGCAGGATGGGCGATTGTTTCGCCAGTTTGAAAATCGATCCGTTCTTGCGCAATGCTTTCAGACGACCTGCTCCGCGCGCGGGAAACTTGAGGTCTGGACGGTCAACCAAATCGGGCACGGCATTAAGGCGCACGAGGTTGACCGGGCCTTTGACTTGGTAAAGCTCGGCGGGGGTGAGTTTGAACTGGGCGAGCAGGAAGTTATGGATGTGGGGCGGGCAGGTGTCGGCAACTTCGAGGCGAACGCCGTCGCCGTATTCGCGGTCGTGCAATTCGTTTTGAATGGCGGCGCGCAGGTTTTTGAGGTCTTCTTCATCGACGGTCAGGTCGCTGTCTCGGGTGAGGCGGAACTGGTGGCAGCCTTTGACCGTCATGCCGGGGAAGAGTTTGCCGACGTGGGCGTGCAGGATGGAGGAAAGGAAGACGAAGCCGCTGCCGCCTTCGCACAATTCGGCAGGCAGGGGGACGACGCGCGGCAGGATGCGCGGGGCTTGCACAATCGCCATGCCGGAGGGTCGGCCGAATGCGTCCGTACCTTCAAGCTCGACGGCGAAGTTGAGCGATTTGTTCAGCGGACGCGGGAAGGGGTGCGACGGGTCGAGTCCGATGGGAGTGAGGATGGGCAGCAGCTCGGCATCGAAATACTGCTCGATCCATTTCTGCTGCCCTTGCGTCCAGTTGCGGCGGCGGTAAAAATGGATGCCTTGTTTGCCCAGTTCGGGCTGCAAGACTTCGTTGAACAGGCGGTATTGCTCCTGTATCAGCGTGTGCGCTTCGGCGGCGACGGCGGCGATGGTTTCGGACGGCGTGGTGCCGTTGTCCAAACGCTCGTGCGGATTCATTTTTTGCGCGCGTTTGAGCCACGCCATGCGTACCTCGAAAAATTCGTCGAGGTTGGAAGACACGATACACAAAAACCGCAAACGTTCCAAAAGCGGCACGTTTTCATCCTGCGCCTGCGCCAAAACGCGGCGATTGAAAGCGAGCAAGCTTAGTTCGCGGCAGAGGATGCGGTTTTGTTCGGGCATGGTGTTCTCCTGAAGCGGGTTGGGTGGATAGTTATAGTGGATTAACTTTAAACCAGTACGGCGTTGCCTCGCCTTAGCTCAAAGAGAACGATTCTCTAAGGTGCTGAAGCACCAAGTGAATCGGTTCCGTACTATCTGTACTGTCTGCGGCTTCGTCGCCTTGCCCTGATTTAAATTTAATCCACTATAATTGGGAAGTATAACGCGTTTCGGACGGGTGGGGCAGTAGTGCGGGATGGGCGGGCGGTTGGCAGGGCGGGAGGTCGTCTGAAAAGGCTGTCTGGGTGTTTTTTGTATGGGGCAAGTGTTTTCAGACGAGGTGTATAAGAATGGTTATTATTTGTGCAAATATTGTTTATTTTTATAGTAAATGGTATCGTTAGCACGGTTTTTTAGGGCGAAAGCCGGTCTGAATTTTGCCCGAACTGACTGTCAGCATTTTTTCAGACGACCTTGTTGTAGTGGATTAAATTTAAATCAGGACAAGGCGACGAAGCCGCAGACAGTACAGATAGTACGGCAAGGCGAGGCAACGCTGTACTGGTTTAAAGTTAATCCACTATATCGTCTTTACGGCGTTTGTTTTTCTATCTGAATTATTTTTTCCCTTATGTTCGTCAAACCTTTATCTTTAAATTTAATCAACTGCTTTGTGCTGGTGGTGCTGTTTGTTGTCAGCCTGTCGGTGGGTGTCGGCGATTTCCGCTGGGCGGATGTGTTTCGCTGGACTTTGTCTGACAGTACGGAACTGATGCTGGTCAGCCGCCTGCCGCGCACGTTTGCGATTGTGCTGGCTGGGGCATCGATGGCGGTGGCGGGAATGATTATGCAGATTTTGATGCGCAACCGTTTTGTCGAGCCGTCTATGGTGGGGGCGAGTCAGAGCGCGGCGTTGGGCATGTTGGCGATGAGGTTGATGTTTTCGACCGCCGACATGAGGGTAAATATGGCATTTTCTGCCGTGGCGGCGTTGGCGGGTATGTTGGTATTTATGATGCTGATACGCCGTTTGCCGCCGACGGCGCAGTTGATGGTGCCGCTGGTGGGGATTATTTTCGGCGGCGTTATCGAGGCGGTGACGACGTTTATCGCCTATGAATTTGAGATGATGCAGTTGTTGAGCGTGTGGCAGCAGGGCGATTTTTCGGGCGTGCTGTTGGGGCGTTACGAATTGCTGTGGCTGACGGGCGGCTTGGCATTGGCGGCGTATTTGATTGCCGACCAGCTGACGATTTTGGGCTTGGGCGAAACAGTGAGCGTGAATTTGGGTCTGAACCGGACGGCGGTGTTGTGGGTAGGTTTGGTGATTGTTGCGCTGATTACGTCGCTGGTGTTGGTAACGGTCGGCAATATTCCGTTTATCGGGCTGGTCGTGCCGAACATCATCAGCCGCCTGATGGGCGACAAGCTGCGCCAAAGCCTGCCTGCAGTGGCTTTGCTCGGCGCGTCGCTGGTGCTTTTGTGCGATATTTTGGGGCGCGTGATTGTGTTCCCGTTTGAAATTCCGGTCTCAACCGTGTTCGGTGTGTTGGGTACGGTGTTGTTCTTGTGGATTTTGTTGAGGAAGCCTGCCCATGTCGTCTGAAAACAAGCGTAGCGCGCTTCGCTCAAACAAGGTTGCGTTTATGCAGTGTTCTTCCCGTCCGCTGTGGGTGGCGTTCGTCTTGCTGTTGGCGTGTTGTACGCTATTCCTGACTTTGAACATACAAGGTGATTGGGATTTTGTGTTGCAACTGCGGCTGACCAAACTGGCGGCTTTGCTGTTGGTGGCGTACGCGGTCGGGGTTTCGACCCAGCTTTTCCAAACGCTGACGAACAATCCGATTCTTACGCCTTCGATTTTGGGCTTCGATTCGCTTTATGTGTTTTTGCAAACGCTTTTGCTGTTTGCCTTGGGCGGGGTGGGCTATACGTCGCTGCCGCTGACGGGTAAGTTCGGCTTTGAGCTGGTGATGATGATGGGCGGCTCGCTGCTTTTGTTTTACACACTCATCCGGCAGGGCGGACGCGATTTGTCGCGCATGATTTTAATCGGCGTGATTTTCGGGATTTTGTTCCGCAGCCTCTCTTCGCTGCTGACGCGCATGATTGATCCGGAGGAATTTACGGCGGCGCAGGCGAACATGTTTGCAAACTTCAATACGGTTCACAGCGAGCTTTTGGGCGTAGGCGCGCTGATTCTGCTGGCGAGTGTGGTGGCGGTTTGGCGCGAGCGGCACCGTCTGGACGTTCATCTTTTGGGGCGCGACCAAACGATTAACTTGGGCATAAACTATACGCGCAATACCTTGTGGCTGCTGCTTTGGATTGCCGCGCTCGTGGCGACGGCGACGGCGGTGGTCGGGCCGGTCAGCTTCTTCGGCCTGCTGGCTGCCGCGCTTGCCAACCATTTCGCCCCGAGCGTGCGCCATAGCGTGCGGCTGCCGATGACGGTGTGTGTCGGCGGCATCCTGCTGGTCGGCGGACAAACCGTGTTCGAACACCTGCTCGGTATGAAGGCGGTGTTGAGCGTGGTGGTTGAATTTGCCGGCGGGCTGGTGTTTTTGTATTTGGTGTTGAAACGCAAGCGCTAGGTCGTCTGAAAACTTTTTGAGCCTGAATTCGAATGGCGTAAACCACTATTTCCAAACGGTATATTTCGTTTTCCACGCCCTTGGATTTGATAGCGTGAATGAAACTAAATATCGAGTTCTTACTCATAATAAGCATCACTATCAAGGTGCGTACTATGAGTAAAGTGTTGAAATACCGTCCTGATTTGGATGGGATACGGGCATTGGCGGTTTTATCCGTCATCGTATTTCATATCGATCCCCAATGGCTGCCGGGCGGTTTTTTGGGCGTGGATATGTTTTTCGTGTTGTCGGGATACCTGATTACGACCATTATCAGCCGCGAGATTCACGACGGCAGCTTTTCGTTTCTCGAGTTTTATAAACGACGCGCCAAACGCATTTTGCCGGTCTTTGCCTGCGTATTGCTTTGCACGACGGTCGTTGCCGCCATTTTCTTTTTGTCTTTCGATTTGCGCCAATACGTCAAATCTGCCGTCTATGCCTTGCTGTTTGCCGCCAATCTGTTTTTTGCGCGCCGTGGCGGTTATTTTGATGCGGATGCGACGGAAAAGCCGTTGCAACATATTTGGTCGCTGTCGTTGGAAGAACAGTTTTACTTTATTTTCCCCGCGTTGCTGATTCTGTTTTTCCGTATCAGCAAACGGCGCAATGTGCGGACGTTTATCCTTTTGCTGATTGTCATCAGCCTGTTTTCCGCGCTGTTGCCGACTTTGGGTATGGAGGCGTATTTCCTGCCGCATGTGCGCGCTTATGAGCTGCTGGTCGGTTCGCTTTTTGCCTTTATTCCGCCCGCCGAACAAAACGACAAAGCCAGTACGCCGCTGTTCGGATGGCTGATGATGGCGGTCATCGCCGTCACGCTGGTGCTGCCCTACGGCGTCCTGCCCGGCGCGGGAAACATCGAACGGCTGCTTTGCTGTCTGGCGGTCGGCGGTTTGATTTATTCGGGCAAATCATTGCAGATGCAGGAAGGCTTCAATACGTCCAAATTGTTGAGCCTCAAGCCTGTGGTGTTTATCGGGTTGATTTCGTATTCGCTGTATTTGTGGCACTGGGTGGTGTTGGCGCTGATGCGTTACATTTATATGGACGCGCAGCTTCCGCTCGCCGCATCGGCACTGGCTGTCATCATCATGCTGCTGTTGTCGGTGTTGTCCTATTATTTTGTGGAAACACCGGCGCGGAAGGTAAAGAATTTTACGACGGCGAAATTCAAATGGAGCATGGCGGCTTATTTTGCGCTGCTGATTCCTGCGGCTGCCTATCTGATGACCGCCAAACCTGCCGCGTTTGAAACCACTTTGTACAAGGCTGATGAAAGCAAAATTTGCGCAGACACGCTGACCAAAACCGACTGTGCCGTCGGTGCGGCAAACAAAAAGCCTGAAGTTTTGGTCATCGGCGACTCACATGCCGCGCATTTAAGCCCGTTCCTCGACATTGTCGGCAAAAAAGAAGGCTGGTCGGCGGACGTCATTACGTCCAACAGCTGCGCCACTGCGTTCGGATTCGTCCTGCCCGACAGCGACCGCCGTGCCGACCGCTGCAATCCGTATAACAGTTTTATCGAACAAAAAACCAAAGACTATCCTGTCATCATCATTTCGCAACGCTGGTTCCTTCATACCGCTAAACCGGAATTTTTAGAACGGTTCAACACAATGCTGGAGGATTTGGTGAAGGCGGGCAAGCAAGTGTACGTTTTGGCGGATACGCCTATGGACGGACAGCTGCCGTTGCGGCGTTATTACCTGAGACAAAATCTCGGTATCGACATCCATTATGTTTCAGAGGATAAAAAGGCAGAAATCCGCGATTCCGCCAAGTCGGAAGACGAAGTCGAAAAAATCGTGAAGCAGCACCGCAGCGTACAATGGGTGGACTTTATGCAGTACATCCCCGCGGACAAACTCATAGACGGGCTGCCGGTGTACTTCGATACCAACCACCTCAACCCGTTCGGTTCAAGTAAAATTGCCGAAATGTTTATCAACGATAAACGCACCCTGTTGAAATAAGCACAAAGGTCGTCTGAAAACAGATTCAGACGACCTCTTTAAAGTAAAAGGATACCGTATGACTCAAGAACATTTCCCCGAATTTTTCGAGCAAGCCCCGACGCTGACCGTCCAAGACGCGCTCGCCGAATTTCTCGGCGCGGCAGAGGAGGGCATCATGCAGTATCGCTACGCCGATGCCGTCCGCCTGTGCGGACACTCCTGCCCCACTGTCGCAGGCGCGTATCTCATGACGCTTAAAGGCCTGAAAGCACTTTACGGCAGCGACCTGCCGCAGCGCGGAAGAATCGAAGCCGCCATGCAGGGTGCGCGCGACGAAGGCACGGTCGGCGTTACCGCATCCGTCGTCCAACTCTTAACCGGCGCCGCTCCCGAAACGGGCTTCGGCGGTGTCGGTCCGCAAGGACGCTTCGCCCGCCGCAACCTGTTGAGTTTCGATGCCGACATCGAAGGCACGCTGACCCTGCGTCGTAAAGACAACGGCAAAACCGTCGCCGTCAGCCTCAACGCCGCCATGCAGCCCTTCGCCCCCGAAATGCGCGACATCATGCCCAAAGCCGTCAGCGGCACCGCCACCGCAGAAGAACTCAAACGCTTCGGCGAACTCTGGCAGGCGCGTGTCAAAGCCTTCTTGATTGATTTGGCAGACAATCCCCAATTCGTCATCGTTCGCGAAATCTGAAGCCCATCATTTTCAGACGACCTCCCATGTTCTGAGGTCGTCTGAAAACAAATCCACACATCAAGTCCACTCATGATTACCATCCGCAACGTCAGCTTCCACATCGGCGGCAACCCCATCCTCAACAACGTCAGCCTAGACATCCCCGAAGGCGGCATTACCGCGCTCATCGGCCCCAACGGCGCAGGCAAATCCACGCTCCTCTCCTTCATGGCGCGCCTCCGCCCGCTGGAGCAGGGCAGCATCAGCTACGCCGGCAAAGATGTTTCCACCACACCTACCGCCGAGCTGGCAAAAACGCTCTCCATCCTGACCCAAGAAAACAGCGTCATGAGCCGCATTACCGTGCGTGATCTGCTCATGTTCGGGCGTTATCCCTACCACCAAGGCAGACCGACCCCCGAAGACCTCGCCATCGTCGAAAACGCACTTTCCGAGTTCAAACTGGACAGCTTCGCCAACCGCTACCTGACGGAACTCTCCGGCGGACAACGCCAACGCGCCATGATTGCCATGGTCTTCTGCCAAAGCACCGATTACGTCCTCTTGGACGAACCGCTCAACAACCTCGATATGTACCACGCCCGCGCCCTCATGCAGCTGCTCCAGCGGCTGACCCGCGAACACAAGCGCACCACCGTCGTCGTCCTGCACGACATCAATCAAGCCGCCGCCTATGCAGACCACGTCGTCGCCATGAAAAACGGACAAGTCGCCATGACCGGCACGCCGAACGACATCTTTACCGCTGAAAATATTAAAGATTTGTTTGATATGGATGTGGACGTATTGGACTATCAGGGCAAGAAGCTGGTCATTCATCACGTTTGAGATGCGGATGTGGAAAAGGTCGTCTGAAAAGTTTTCAGACGACCTTTTGTTATATCTGACCTGTTCGAACAGCTATGGCGAATTGGCAGCGGGTTAAATATAGTGGATTAACTTTAAACCAGTACGGCGTTGCCTCGCCTTAGCTCAAAGAGAACGATTCTCTAAGGTGCTGAAGCACCGAGTGAATCGGTTCCGTACTATCTGCGGCTTCGTCGCCTTGTCCTGATTTAAAGTTAATCCACTATAAATGAATACGGCGTTGCTGCGGTTTGAAGAGGGTAATTCTTTAAATGGATGAAGCAGCTTTAGAAAATCGGTCTCATACGATTTGCACTGTCTCTGCTGCCATATTGTCCTGATTTAAACTTAAGCCCTATACCGTGTTCCGTTTATAGGAATTTGGCGGCAAGGTATCCGGCAGCCACCAAGCCGAACATGGCAAGAATACCCAATACGCTGATCAGAATGTAAGTGTTCTTTTTGGATTGCAAAGCAGCCAATTGGGGTTCTTCACCCAATTCTTGGCGAAGCTTGCTTTCCAGTTCCGAACGGATTTGTTTGCGCAGGAGTTTTTCTTCGCGCTCTTTTTCGATTTGCAGCTTATGGGCGATTTCCGCTTGTTTTTTATGCTCAAACGCCACCCGTTCCTGCCATTCGATGCGCTTGCGCTGGATGATTTGCTCGGTTGCGCTGGCAAGGTGGAAATGGCAGACGGGACATTCCGTCGCCTCGTGATCCTCAATCAGGGTTAAACATACGGGACATTGGCGGATTTCAGGAGCCGCTTCTTCCTGCTCTTCGCCACTGAGATCCAGCTCCAATTCCATCGATTGACGGACGATGACATCCAAACCTAAATAATTGAAATATTGTTGGGCGTTTTCACGTTCGTCTTGGGTACAGTTTTCAGCAATAATGGCTTGCGGACGCTCGGCAAGCGCTTGAACCAAATCTTCGGCTTCTTTTTCCGGCAGATTATCGTACAAACAGGCGTTGATGCGCTCGCGATCGACATCCGGCGGATAAGAAACATAAACGTCGTAAAGTTTATCTTGTTTCTTCATTGTGATCCCATGAGATATAAAATCCTGCTTTGTCATCTGAAGGCAGGTATTTAGTGTCGGTTTTGTTATAAAGTATAGATTATTATTCGTCTATTTGTCTTAACCGAAGGATAAAGGGTATTTTATTCGGCTGAAATAGTATAAATGACCGATTTTGACCAATTATAGTATATTAATGAATATTACCAAATGGAACTATGAATTATAAGATAGATGTTATTGCTTTGAAAGCATATCAATCTAAAAGGCCGCCTGAGTGAACAGACGGCCTTTTTTAGAAAACAGCGTATTAGACGGAAAATGAAGAACCGCAACCGCAAGTAGTCTCCGCATTCGGATTGCGGATAACGAATTGGGAACCTTGCAGGCTTTCGGTGTAGTCGATTTCCGCGCCGACCAAATATTGATAGCTCATCGGATCGACCAAGAAAGTCAGCCCGTTTTTTTGGATTTCAAAATCGTCATCGTTTTTGATTTCGTCAAAGGTAAATCCGTATTGGAAGCCTGAGCAGCCGCCGCCGTTGACGAATACGCGCAGTTTTAAGTCGGGGTTGTTTTCTTCGGCAATTAAATCAGCTACTTTGGTGCAGCAGCTTTCTGTAAAAATGATAGGGCTTTCGTCTGACATGATGTGATTCCTTTTATATAAATATTGCCAGTATTGTCGCGCAAACGGATTCTTGAAGCAAGAAGAGGGTGTTGCGGGTCGGGCGGCAATATCTGTCAACCACTTACATGGCTGCAATCTCGAAAAATTTCAATAGGCAGGCGGACAGCCTTTACACCGTCCGTCCTGTTAAAAAATAGGAAAACATGAATTCAGGTCGTCTGAACACAACGCAGATCAGATAATCCGTCCAAACCATTCCACGCGGCCGATGATGGCAACATCTTCGGTCATTTTGTTTAAATCGATTTCAAAGGCCGGATAGGCTTCGTTGGCGGAGATGACGTTGACGATGCCGCCGGGTATGACTTGCAGCCGTTTCACCAAAAGATTTTCATTGATACGCAGAACATATAACCCATCGCGCGGGGTGGTTTCGCTGCGGTTGATGAGGATGGTATCCCCGTCGTTCAGGACGCCTTCCATAGAATCGCCTTTGACGGAAATGACCGACAGGTTTTTGGTGTCGCGGGTAACGTAGTTTTCAATCCAGTAACGGCGGAATGCCATGGTAAACATGGGTTTTTCATCGCCGACAAGCTGTCCGTGTCCTGCGGCGGCATGGATGTCGTAGCGCGGAACGAAGATAAATTCGTCAATATCGACCGGATTGCCCAAAGTATCGTAAGCGGTGGCTTTGGGCGGCTCGGTATTGGGAAACGGCTCTCCTTCTCCCGTCAGAAGCCAGTCTATGCTGCATCCTTTGAGCTGTTTGATTTTTTTCAGGGTTTCGGATTTGGGTAATCCGCCCTCGTTCCAGATGCGGCTGAAGCCGGCAATAGTCATATCGATATCAGCCGCGATTTTGGCTTGTCGTGCTTCATCTTTCCATAGAAAAGCCAGTCTGTCTTTAAAGGTATCCATGTTGTTCCTTTGGTTTAAGTGTGATTTTTAATACACTTTGAATGATTGATGTGTATTTTACCTTAGTTTTTATCAAATTGTAAGAAAAATATTAGTTATACTAAGAAAAAGTATTGCTGTTTTTGTTTTTTCTGAGTATTATGTGCTTATTGTTAGATTAATCGAATAATTCCGGTTTAAAAATACTTTTATTCTTGATTCGTATCTCGGTTTTGATACTTTTTTATGGTTAAGCTGATTTTTTAGACCGAATTATGTTTTATTTGAATGTGTTTTAGATTTTGTTGGAGGCTGTAAAAATGACTCGTTATCGTAAAAATGCTTGGTTGGTTCTGACGGCTTTTGTATTGGGTTTTTTGGCGTTTCCTTTCAGCTATTCGCAAGCGCATCAATCCGATATCGGCGTTTCTGCACAAGAGTGCGAGCAGTTGAATAATTTGGTTTTGGAAAATATGAACGGGCAGCAGCAAGTATTTGCGCGCGAGTGTGATACGGTTGAGGCTTCGCATGATTGGGAGCAGCAGTACGGCAATTTGAATGAAGAAGAATTGGTTGCCGGTATTGTGTATGAGTGAGTGGCTGTGAGGCTGCCGTTATGAAGCTCTAAATCTGGAGGCGGGGAATTTTTGAGTTTGTATAGTGGCTTAACTTTAAACCGGTACGGCGTTGCCTCGCCTTAGCTCAAAGAGAACGATTCTCTAAGGTGCTGAAGCACCAAGTGAATCGGTTCCGTACTATCTGTACTGTCTGCGGCTTCGTCGCCTTGTCCTGATTTAAAGTTAATCCACTATATAATGGACGGGCAGGATAGGCATGCGCCGTGTGGTCGAAGTTCACCGACTAGAAATTCTTTAGATTTGTGATTTGGATAAGCATTTGCTATTGCGGTTGTTGATGAGGGGTCGTCTGAAAACGCTGTAAGTTGTTTTCAGACGACCCCTTTTATATGGATGAACATCCGTCTTGTTTGAGAAGATTGGTGTATGTATCAGGGAAGTAGCGGGGCGTTTTGCAGACCGAGTTGTTCGTCAAAACCGAACATGAGGTTCATGTTTTGAATGGCTTGTCCTGCTGCACCTTTCACTAAATTATCGATGACGGACAAGGCAATCCAAACGTTGGATTGCGGCGCTTGCTGGATGCTGATGCGGCACACATTGGCTCCGCGGACGCTGCGTGTTTCGGGTGTGGAACTGGCAGAAAGGATGTCGACAAAGGGGCTGTCCCGATAGTATTCGCGAAGTATCTCTTTAGGATGGCAACCGTCCTCAAGATGCAGGTAAAGGGTTGCGTGCATACCGCGTATCATGGGCGTGAGGTGCGGAGTGAAGATAAAACCATCGGCGATGTCTGCCTGCAATGTTTGAATGGTTTGTTTGATTTCGGGAAGGTGGCGGTGTCCGCCAATACCGTATGCTTTGAAATTGTCGCCCGCTTCGCAGAAGAGTGAACCGATGTTGCCTTTGCGCCCTGCGCCGGAGACGCCGGATTTGCAGTCGGCAATCAATGGCATGTGTGCTTTCAGACGACCTTGTTGCAACAAAGGCAATAAGGGCAGTGAAACGCAGGTGGGATAGCAGCCGGGGTTGGCGACGATGCGTGCGTTGGCAATGGCGTCGCGGTTCATTTCGCTTAATCCGTATACGGCTTGCGGGATAATATCGGGACTGGCGTGGCGCATACCGTACCATTGTTCCCATGTCGGGATGTCTTGGATGCGGAAGTCGGCGGATAGGTCGACGATACGGACGTTTTGGTTCAGGAGTGCGGGTGCTTCCTTCATGGCGACGCCGTTGGGCGTGGCAAAAAACACGACGTCACATTGATCCAGTCGGGCTTGGTCCGGCGTTTGGAAAGTTAAGTCGTAAATGCCGCGCAAACTGGGAAAGTAATCGGCAATGGCAATGCCCGCTTCGCTCCTGCTGGTAATGGCGGTTACTTCGACATTGGGGTGCGTGTTGAGTAGGCGGAGCAGTTCTACGCCGGTGTAGCCTGTTGCGCCGACGATGCCGGCTTTGATTTTTTGATTCATGATTTCTCCGTTGAATGGGCTTTAAATATGGAGGTTTAGTTTAATGGGATGAGGGTCGTCTGAAAAGGGGAAGGGGGTAATACGGCATGCTCTGATGATTGACCGTGTGGAAATCAGTATTCGTCTGACGGTATCCCTTAGTCTTTAGAAACGCTGATGGTGTGTTTGACGTGTTTTAAATTCGCCACGATGGTAAACGTCATCATCACCAGCAAGGCCCACGAACTCCATTTGCTGATATGCACCGATGCCCATGCGCCGATTTGGTTGGGATAACGCCAAACGCCGAACAAAGTCCCTAAGTTTTCCGCCAGCCAAATGAAAAAACCGATGAGGACGAACGCCAGCAGCAGCGGCATTTTTCGGGTAGTATCATAGGGCGTGTATAAAACCGTTGTCCGCGCATACAGCCCGAGTGCGAATGCGGCGAGATACCAGCGGTAGTCGCCGAGATAGTGATGAGTGAAAAAATTGACGTAAATTGCCAGCGCGCACAATGTACTCAACCAATACGGCGGATGGCTTTTGATTCTGATATTAAAGAGCCGCCAAGCCTGAATGATGTAGCTGCCGACCGCCGCATACATAAAGCCCGCAAACAGCGGCACGCCGCCGATTTTGGTGTACGCCTCGTCCGGATAGCTCCAAGACTGGATGTCGCCCGATGTCTTGAACCACTCCAAAGCAAAGCCCACCAAGTGAAACAGCGTAATCGATTTCACTTCGTCCCACGTTTCCAGCTTGAAATACAGCATCGCAGCCTGAACGGAGACTGCAAAAATCAGCAGCAGGTCATAGCGTGAAATCCCCAGCCAGCCTGTTTTCGGAATCAGGAACATGGCGATGAAAAACAAACCGGCAAACAAACAGGCGCGCGCTTCTTTCAGTCCGAAAAACCAAAATTCGACCGCAAAACGCCGCCAACCGCGCAAATCATCCCGTTTCGGGTGTTCCATCAGCCAAGTATCCAGTTTGCCCAACATATTTTCAGACGACCTTCGGGTTTACAAAGTGACGGAATATAAAGTGACGGAATATAACGGAAATGGGAAAGGGATGGGATATGCTATGACGAACGGCAATGTCGGGGGATGGGACGATGAGGGGTCGTCTGAAATCGTATGCGATGTTTGGTATTTTTTGAGCGACGATGCGACTCAAAGAAAAATCCCACGCGTTACCACATATTCAATCAAAGGAAGGCGGCGTAGATTTGGAAACGTAACGGGTATCGCTGTTTAAATCGTCAAACAGCTTTTGCGAATGACGCGTCCTAGCGTTTTCAGACGACCTCCCCGCCTTCCACCGCCTTCTTAGGACTCTAAAATTTCTGCTAAAATCAAACGCCTTATCCTTTTCAGACGACATCGCCATGCAAGCACATACATTGGTCTGGTTCCGCCGCAACCTGCGCATACGCGACAACGCCGCGTTGTCCGCCGCCGTGAAGCGGGGATTGCCTGCGGCAGGCGTGTGGGTGGCGCAGGGGTCGTCTGAAATCTCCAATCCGCGTCAGGATTGGTTTCATTATCAGGCGGCGGCGGCTTTGCATGGCTCGCTGGCGGCCTGTGGCGTGGCTTTGTATGCGGTGAACCGTGTGGAAGAATTGCCTGCTTTGGCGATGCGGTTGAATGTTCAGACCGTAATTGCAGACGAAGCCTATACGTCGTCTGAAATCGGGCAAGATAACTGCATTTGGCGGATTTTGGATGAACAAAGCGTTGCGTTCGATCGCGTTAACGACCGTGCCATATTCGCCAAGGCAGACATCATGGGCAGCCACGGCGCGCCTTATACCGACTTCCCGCATTATAAAGAAGCGTGGCTGGCTTTGTTTCGGCAGCGGTTCGGCGGGCAGGATGGGGGAGGCGGACGCACTGAAATTTTTCAGACGACCTCTGTTGAAATGCCGCCGTTTCCAGCGTGGAACGGGCAGCAGGATATGGTTTCCGCACAGCGCGGCGGCGAAGATGAGGCGGACAAACAATGGCGGCATTTTGAAGAAAATATTGGGTTTTATCCGATTATGAAGGATTTCCCTGCCAGAAAAGGCACCAGCCGATTGAGTGCGTATTTGAGCGTGGGTTGCATCTCGCCGCGCGTGTTGGCGGCCGAAGCCGCAGGGCAGGGCGCAGATGCTTGGTTGGACAACTTGATTCAGCGCGATTTCTATCAGCAGCTTGCTTACCACCGCGCCCGCATCGAGCCTGAATTCGATGCCGAATCTGCGCCGTTTTCAGACGACCTGATGGAACGCTGGCGGCGGGGGGAAACAGGTTTTCCGCTCATCGATGCCGCCATGCGCAGCCTGAAATCGAGCGGCTGGCTGCATCCCGCCCTACGCTCCCTGACGGCAGAATTTTTGTGTGGCATCCTGCATCAGCCGTCCGAACACGGCATCGCCTGGTTCGCCACACAGCAAACCGATTTTGACCCGGCGTTGAACGAAGGCAACTGGCAAACCGCCGCCCGCAATGCCCGCAGGTGTTCCATCGATATTATCCAAACCGCCCGCCGGCTTGATCCCGACGGCACATTCGTCCGCCGCCACATCCCCGAATTGGCGCATCTGCCCGCCAACCTCGTCCATACCCCGTGGTTCGCCTCGTCTGAAATTGACGCACACGGCTATCCGCCGCCCGTCGTCGCGCCCTAGAGCGTGATTATCGCTCGGTAACGGCTACGGGTTTCTCATCAAACGACCTCTTTAAGCGTAAAAATATAGTGGATTAACTTTAAACCAGTACGGCGTTGCCTCGCCTTAGCTCAAAGAGAACGATTCTCTAAGGTGCTGAAGCACCAAGTGAATCGGTTCCGTACTATCTGTACTGTCTGCGGCTTCGTCGCCTTGTCCTGATTTAAAGTTAATCCACTATAGCTTGAAGAAGTCCGCCCTTGAAATACTTTTCTCCTTAAATCTCCTATCCTCAAACTTAAAACCGTCCCATTGTGGACAGTTAATTCATTTTTGAAAGGAGCAAGTCAGGTTACCTCAAGGGGTCGTCTGAAAATTGTTTTGTTTATAGTGGATTAAAATTGCAATGATACGGCGTTGCCAACGCCCTTATGTACTACCTGTACACGGCGGACGTTGCCGCCTTGTCTCATTTTTATTTTAATCCACTATATTTTTTCTAGAGCGGATTAATTTTAAAACCGGTCGGGCGTTGTCCTGTCTTGATTCGGTATAAGATTAATATGTTGTAAATATTTGAATAGTAATGACTTTATTCATCATTTTAAAAAATCGATTGGCACTCAAACCGTCATAATTTTGCCCGCGTTATAACCCGTTTGATAAGCGGTATGAATTTGATATTTAACGGTAGTTACTAATTTATTTATTTTTTGATATGATAAGTAAATTTTTTAAAAAGGTAAAAACTATGAAAGGTATTATCAGGCTGGGAGATGCGACTACTCATGGAGGCATTGTGGTTCAAGCGTCTTCGGATATGGTCATTGAAGGAAAGCCTGCCGCTCTGGTAGGCGATTTGGTTTCTTGCCCCATACCCGGGCATGGCACCAATCCGATTATCGAAGGCAGTCAATATATGTCGTTTAAAGGGCGCGATGTCGCTGTGGACGGTTGTAAAACTGCATGCGGCTGCGCTTTGATCAGCAGTATGCCGACTGTCGGAAGCTACTAAGGGGAATGGAATCTGCAAGGAGCTAAAGTGCCGGATTGTCGGAAATAAGATACAAAATTGCATAATCCTTTTAGTGTCGCAGGTTTTTAGGGGCGCATGCCTGATTCGGGGCAGGTTTGGCAAAAAGCCTTTCATCTTAATAATTCAAAAGTTCTGATATTCAAAATACAGATTAAGTTTTTAGATTTTAAGTTTATTTTTCGGAAGTTATTATGAAGCCAATTTTTACTGGCATAGTGGTTATTATTCTAAGCATCGTCAGTGCAGTCTTACTCTACTTTTTAGGTCATAAATTCGGAATCGATACATTTGCAGCCAAAGCGGTTGTTTGGGCATGTATCACAGTAGTGACCTCGTTGATATTCTTTATCCCTCTGTTGACACGAATGCTTTGGTCAGGCGTGTCCGACAGACATTCTAATTTGAAGCATCTGAATCCCGAAGATTTAAGCGGTGACAGTGCGGAATCTACCCATTTGATCGGCGTGTCGGAACGCTGGGAGCAGTTGAGGCATATCCACTTGCTGACCAAGCAATATAAAAAACACCGTAAGCCTTGGATTTTTGTGGTCACTCAAGATACTGCCTTACTGGAAGCCTCTTTGCCGGATATCCGCCGTCAGTTGTGGGTGGAAACCGCATCGGCTATTTGGATTGATGCACAGGCTATGGAGCCTGCGGGCGGTTGGCAATATCTGAGGGGCGTGGGTAAACGTCCTGCCGAAGGCATTGTTTCGCTTCAAGCAAAATCCTCAATTCACGAAAATGCCGCGCAATTGACCGAGTTAATGAAAAAGCTCGGATGGAAGCTACCGATTAATCAGGTGTATCTGACCAATGAAGCTGATGAAATGCCATCAGCCATCAGCCATGCTTTGAAATATGGTTCGACTGTATCGGCAACGGAGTTGGCGAAAGAATTGGATCAGTTTGCCAACCAGTTGGCAGCACTGGGTACGCAGCTGATTGAGGAAGATTTGCGCCAAACACCTATTGCAAAACTGTCTGCGACGTTGCCTTCCCAAAGTCAGGCTTTGGCGGATCATATTGCTGCTGAAAAACGGAGTTTGGGAAAACTGGATACAGTTGCCGGCGTTTCGTTTATTCAAACCAATAATCCCGAACAATCAGGCGATTTGATTTACCGTGCGTTTAATGATCTGTCGGTTTTAGGTTCCGGTAAAAAACTGCATTTGTCCAAAACGGAAAAAACCTATTTGGCAATGAGTGCCGTAGCCTTGTTGGTCGGTAGCGTGTTTGCAGTGGGTGCACACAGCAGTTATCAAGATATAGGTCGTCTGAATGCTGATTTGGAAAGCATTCAGAAGGCAAAATCACGCTCGGAAAAAGTTGCAGCATTAGTCAAACTGCAACAGAGTATTACCGAAATAGAATCCGGCAGGGATTTCTTGCAATATACAGCCAAGTTCTTGGGCTATGAACATAGAAAAGAGTTGTTGGCTGCCGCGTACCGTAAATACGGTATTTTGGTTAAAGATGTCGTCAGCCGCCCAGCTACCGTATTCTTCGCGAATAAGTTGGACGGATTGACTATGCTCGAAGGGCAGATTCCGGACGACTTCGCGCTGCAAGACAGTTCTTATCAAGACCTGAAAGCATATTTGATGCTGACGTCTCATGTAGAGAAAACCAAAGACAAAAAAGATGCTGAATTCCTGACGAAAAAATTGGTGGAAATGCTTTCAGCACAGAATGTTTCTACCAAAGATGCACAAATTTTGGCTCAATTCTTCGTACCTCGCATGGCTACTCATTCCGGTTGGCTTGAAACCGAGCAACCTGAATTGGTATCACGAAGCCGTCAGATTCTGGTGGATTGGATCAACCGCGACCAAGGTAGTGAACAGTTATACAAACGCATCGTACAAGGTACGGATGCCAAGCTGAAAACCATTACATTGGCAGAGCTGCTGAATAAGGATTTGAAAGGCATTTGGAATGTCGGCAAACCTTTGCCCCGCGTGTATACGGTCGAAGGCTGGGAAAAACACGTCAAGCCCGCTCTGGATCAAGCTGTTAAGGACAGCAAGAATACTGACTGGGTGTTGGGTGGAAACCTGCATCAGGCACCGGTAACGGAAGCTGCCATCAATAGTCTGAAAGAGCGCTACTTCAAAGAATATGCTGTGGCTTGGTATGACATGATGAACAGCATCACATGGCAGCCAAGAACGACCAATTTGGATGCAGTCAATCAGTTCCACGTTTATGCAGATCCTCAGCGTTCCCCATTGGTGGCATTGTTCCATGCAGTAAAAGAAAGCAGCCAATTGGACAGCAAAAAAATCGACGTGAATCCGGCGGTTGCCGATGCTGCAAAACGTGCGGCGGCAAGACAGCTGTCTTCCCGCTCGCGTAGGGTTGCCGATACGGTATTAAATTCACAGGCTGAAAACATCAACGCACTGGAAGGTAAAGTCAATGATTATCTGGCAGGACCGTTGGAAGCAGAATTTGAAAACCTGCTGCAATTGATTGACGCACAAATCAATCCGAAGAGCGATTTGAGCCTGCAACGTTACCTTGAGCGAGTGACGACCATTAAACAACGTTTGATTCAAATGGCGTCCTCTTCCGATACCGGTGGCGTAGCCAGATCGGCCGTGCAGGGTGTTTTGAATGGCGGAGACAATGAATTTCTTGAAGGTATGCAGTATGCACGTTTGATTGAGGCTGGTGTGGGTGACAGATTGCTGCCGTTCGCGCGCAACGTTTTTGTCTTGCCATTTAATTCCGTATGGGATTCGATTGCAGGCGTGGCCCAAAAAGACATCAATAATCTGTGGGCAAGCAATTTTGTTAATCCTATGCAGTCTGAGTTGGGTGGCAGATATCCGTTTGCCAAATCAGAAACCGAAGTTTCGATTCCCGTATTGGCAAAATACTTGGATATCAACAAAGGCGCATTGAATCAGTTTATAACGACCCAATTGGCAGGTGTTTTGACCAAACAAGGCAATCAATGGATTGTGGCACCGGGAAGCGAATTGAAAGTCAATCCGGGATTGTTGCAACAGCTGAACAAATTGAGTGCGATTTCTGAGGATTTCTTCGTCAACGGAGAAGGTGGTTACAGCTTTGAGCTGAAGCCGACGTCTACTCAGGGGATTGTTCAATTCGACTTGGTTGTTGATGGTCAATCATTGAATTATTTCAACCAACAGACAGAGTGGAAGCCATTTAAATGGCCGGGTGATGTCAGCAATGCCGGTTTGCGTATTTCTTGGGAAACCGAGGCAGAAGGTATGCGTAAAACTCAGGAAATCAGCGGACGTTTCGGTTTCATCCGTATGCTTGAAAAATCTAGGGTTACACCGATTGATGGAAGTACCTATTTGGTTGAGTTCCCACTGGAAAAAGACAAATTGATGCGCTTCTATATGCGGACCAATTCCGGTAAAGGACCGTTGGGACTGCTGGATCTGAAAAATATCCATCTGCCGAATAAGATTTTTGAGGTTAAATAATGATGACATTACCCCAATGGGTAAAGCCGATACTCGGTGATGAAGGTACATCTATCACCGATAACAATATCCATCGCTGGCAAGAATGGTTGGAGCCTGTTTCAGACGACCATCCTTGCGGCGAGGATGTCGCCTATACAGATGATTTTGAAGCCATCAAGATTGAGTTGGCCAAACTTTCGGGTATGGATTACCGATTGATTTTGGATGCTTCAGAACGCCTCTTGAAGCGTGAATCTAAAGACCTGAGGGTGGCAACCTATTACATTTTTGCCTCGCTGAGAGACAGAGGTTTAGCAGGGTTTTCAGACGGCTTGGAGATTTTGTGCGGGTTGCTGCAAAAATTCGATCAGTCGCTGTGGCCGAAAAAACCGGTACAAAAACGTAATGCATTAAATTGGTTGTCTGGTGAAAGGGTGTTAGATACGCTTAAAGAAGTAGGATTATCCGATTCTACGGAGCTTAAGCGGACATTATCAGCTTTGATGTCGTTGCAACATTATTTTGATGGATGGGAAGAGGCAGTGCGCCCCAGCTTATTCCCATTGTTGCAATATTTTGAAGAGTCATCTGTTCGTTTTTCATCCTCACCGACAAGTGCAAATCAAAATCAGGAAGCTGTTGCGCCTGTTGAGCAAGTGGCAATGCCGCAAATTCATCAAGAGAGTCGAGGGTCGTCTGAAAGTTTGACCGTTACCAAGGTTAACTCTTCTAAAGCCTTACTGGATCAAGTCAGGATTAATGCTGCCTACTTGAGAGAACAGGATGATGGTTATTGGTCTGCAAACAAGATGATTCGAGCCGTCCGTTGGGGCGGATTGAACGGTATTCCTCCGCATCAAAACGGTCAGACACGGTTGAAGGCTCCGAGGGCAGATTTATTGGCAAACTTGAATCGTTTGGTTCAGGAGCAGCAATGGTGCGATTTGCTTGATAAAGTGGAGGCGGCTTTTTTGGAAGGTGCTAATCACTATTGGCTGGATCTGCAATATTATGCATGGCAAGGTCAGCAGGCATTAGGTGGTTTATATCTTTCCCAAGTTGATTCTTCGCTATTTGAGTTGAAATCCTTATTGACCCGATGCGAAGGCCTGACCGGTTTAAGTTTTGATAACGGATTCCCGTTTGTATCGGCCGATACGCTTAAGTGGCTGGAACAAAAAGTCATGTCGTCTACGCGCAAGCAGACGAATAGCCAAGCCATTCAAAAGGCAGTGTTAGAACCGTCATCTCAGGAGGAAAACCAAGAAAGTTACTGGCAACAGGCGCTGTTGAAAACGCAAGAATACGGTTTAGACGCTGCATTTGCTTGGTTGGAAACATTACCAGAGTGGCAGACGGGTTCGGGGCAGGTTAAGAAATGGTTGATGATGGCTCGGTTGGCTGTAAGCGCCCAAAAGGCGGACTGGGCAGTGAAACTGTTGGAACAGGCTTCAAAGCAGATGCAAGTGTTGACAGTTAAAGAGTGGGACAAACATTTTACGTTTGAAATGTATGCCCTTTGGTATCAACTATTAAGTGAAGATCTTGATAATAAAGATATTGAGGCTGTCGAACAGCTCGAATTTTTACGGACAGAGTTGATGCAGGCAGATGTTGTCCGTGCATTGGAATTAATTTATTAAGCATATATTATGTCAGATCCCACATTACGCTATTATGAAGAAGAGATGCGGTATCTCAAAGAGGCGGGATTAGAGTTTTCAAAAGCCCACCCTGATCGTGCCGCAATGCTGAATTTAGACAGGGTAGGTACGCGCGATCCTTATGTAGAAAGACTGTTTGAAGGCTTTGCTTTTTTGACAGGGAGAATCAGACAAAAATTAGATGATGACTTTCCGGAATTGACGGAGGGGTTGGTCCATATGCTGTGGCCGCATTATCTGAGGATGATTCCTTCCCTGACTGTTTTGGAATTGATTCCGGATAATAAAAAGTTGCAAGGAGGGCAAGTCGTCAAAAAAGGATTGTCTGTTCAGTCCGAACCTATCAATATCAACGATAGATTGACCAGGTGCTTGTATCGAACCACTGCTGATGTTGCGCTCCAGCCTTTGAGCATATTGCATACATTGTTGGATTATGATGCGAATGGTCAAAGCGTCATCAAATTAACTTTTGGTATCCACCGGCAAATACAGAAAGAAAATTTAGATTTTTCCAAAATCAGGATTTATATTTCCGCCGACGAACCGATTGCCTTCGCATTGCGTCATGCTTTGTTGAATCAGACAGCGCGAATCAGCCTGCATCATGCCGAATTGCCATCTGCCGGCAATATACAGTTTAAGGCAGTCGGATTTGCTGAAGATGAAAGGTTGTGGGAGAAAGTCAATAACAGCTTCAGCGGCTACCAACTATTGCTGGAATATTTTTGTTTCAAACAGAAGTTTTTCTTTATTGATTTAGTGGGCATCGATGCCGGAGCGTGGTCGGAACGGATTAATGAGTTTAGCGTGAATGTGGTTCTTTCTAAGCAATACCCTTCCGAGCTTCGATTCCCTCCTGACTGTTTGAAATTGAACTGCGTGCCTGCCATCAATCTGTTTGATATGGAAGCAGAGCCTATTCGAGTGGATCATAAGGCGTTCGAATATCAGGTGAAGCCGCTGTTACATGAAGGTATGGCTGTTGAAGTTTATTCCGTCGAAGAGGTAGAGGCGGTTAATCATGAAACAGGTAAGCGTTATCCCTATATTCCTTTTTCCTCATTCCAGCATCGTGGCGGATTGATGAAATATGATGCGCCAGAAAGGTATTTCCATACCAAAGTCAAACAAGGCGTATCAGGAAGACATGAAACATTTATCATGCTTGGCGGATTGTTGTGGGATAGAAAAGACATATTGCCTACCGAGACGCTTTCATTGAAGGTGGTCGGGACAAATGGTGCTTTGCCACGTAAAAGTCTGAGGGAAACCCAGATTCAAGACGACGATATCGCCGAACCAAATGTCAAAATGGTCAGAAACCTTACCACGCCAACTTTATCTTGCTATCCGCCGACAGAGGATAGATTCCAATGGCGAATATTGTCCCATTTGTCACCCAACTATTTATCATTATTGAATGTCGACAGTTTGAAAGGGGCATTGTCCATTTACGACTGGACTGAAGACGAGCTGAACAAGCGCAGACTGAATGGTATTGTTGATGTCAAACATGAAACAGTACAGAGAATCGAGCGTGGCGCAGTCCATCGCGGAATTCATATTACCGTAACATTTGATTCAACCGCATTTAGCGGTGAGGCGGAAATTTATTTGTTCGGGGAATTATTGAACGAATTTTTTGCAATGTATGCTGATTTGAACCTGTTTACCCGGTTCAGCATTGTTTCTCTGCCATCCGGGAAAACATATACATGGAAAGACAGCAAAACAACTATCACACGGTTTTAGAAACGGCGCACAAAAGCGCTAAAGAAAATAACGGCAGGCAGACGCTTCCTTTATGGGAGATTCCTAGAAATAAAGCGCAGCGCGAAAGCGGGTCGTCTGAAATCTTCCAAGAGAAATTGGGGGAGTTTATTGTACGCAATGCGGCAACGATGAATTTCTTCCAATTTTGTCGGGTTCTGGAAACCCTTGCCGAAGGAAATGAAGAAAAGGCTGTCGAGTCAACCGTCAGATTTAGAAGGGTAAAATCTTTATCTTTCCCTTCGGGGGAAATCGCATCGGTTGAATATGACGCAGAAGCCGATTTGCCGACCGTCAGGACGACATTTTTAGGTTTATACGGCGTCGATGCAGTTTTGCCGGATTACTTCCTGAACGATATTGCGACGCATAAAGACGGCAGTGAAAGCCTGGCGGCATTTTTAGATATCTTTAACCACCGAATCACAACCCTGTTTTTCCAAGCATGGAAAAAATACCGTTATCCGTTTCTGTTTCAGCGGGAGGGGCAAGATGACCTATCGCGTTCACTTCTGCACCTAATCGGGCAAGGCATGGTAAACGGGAAATTCATGCATCCCTTGCTCGATAGCAGGATTTTGGGATTGTTCAGTATTTTTTACCAGCGAACCCGAACCAAAGAAGGGATTGTCAGCATAGTCAGATATCTACTCCCCTTTGCCGATGTGAACGTAAAAGAGTTCCAGCCGCAGTGGGTCATTTTGGAAAAGGACCGCAAACTGGGGAAAGCCGGTTTGCGGTTAGACGGAGGAAGTGCATCTTTGGGCGGGCGGATAAAAGATTACAGTCATTTGGTGCGTATTGAAATTACGCCTGATACATTTGACAACGCGCAGCTTCTGTTGCCAAAGCAGCAATTGCACCAAAAATTGCTCGAATTATTAAAACTCTATTTGGGTCGTCGTTTTGATGCGAGTGTTTACCTGAATATTAAAAAACAATGGATACCCAAAAGCCGTTTGGAAAAAAAACAAATATTGGGGATTAATACCGGTTTAGGTGCGATGCACCAAGACAAACAAATAAAAATAGCGAACTATACTTACTCAAACTAACTTCAAGAAAACGGAAAATCATGAATAAAAAAACCAGAATTACGTCAGTCTGCTCATTAGCCCTTTTATGCGCCATGCTTTCAGGATGCGGGATTTGGCAAGGCATGAAAGATGGAACGGTTGAAGCAACGAAAAGTGTTTTTTATACCAAACTCAAGATTTTGAAAATCGACCTGATTGCACGAAACGGTTTGAATCAAAACGAGCGCGGGCAGTCGTTGTCGACAGTCGTCCGAGTGTATCAATTGAAAGACAAGCAAAATTATGAAGTTGCCTCATATCGTGATTTGCTCAATCAAGACAAAACCATCTTAAGCAACGATCTGGCGGAAGGTTACAAGCAATATACCATCCGACCGGGGGAGACCATCAGCTTTGATGAAACCCTGAATAAAGACACCAAATATGTCGGCGTTGTTGCCTTCTACAACAAAGTAGGGGAAGAGCAGACTTGGAAAATGTTGATTACCAAAAAGCAGCTGACCAATAACAAACCGGTCGTTATCGAATTGGTGGATAACAAAGTCCTGCTTCAAGAGACGGTCAAGAAAGTCAAATAATGGATGCCGCACTCTATGAGAAACTGACCGGATTTTATTCCGACGGTTTGCCGATAGATGACCTGCCGGGCAGCTTCCAGTTGGTTCGCAGTGTTTTGGACAATATCCAACGCATTCTTAACAGCAGAAGTGGTTCCTTGAAACATCTGCCGGATTATGGGATTCCCGATCTTAGCATGGTTTATAAAAACCTGCCGTCCAGCGCGCATGACTTGCGGTATTTTATGAGAAAAACCTTGTTGAAATACGAGCCAAGATTAAGGAATTTGGATATCCACCTCACTGAATCCAAAGACAATATCATGGTCTTGTGTTATCAGCTGGAATGCGAAATAGAAAACGTGGGTGCGGTAGTGATAGACACTTATTTTATGCCTGAGGGGACGGTTTCCGTTAAACGCAGCCGGACATAAGCTTTCTTTGGTGTGAATAGATTACTTTGAAAATTAAGAAATAAAATATGGTTAAACACATTTTCCTTACTTGCGGCGTGTTGCTTTCAGCAACCGCTCAAACCGCCTTTGCCAAAGAGCTGGAAGGCATGTTGGTCACTCAAAACAATTATGTCCGGATTCGAAGTTGTGATTTGAAAAACAATTACACTTTGCTTCCCGGTAGCGGAAACGGCTATGAAGCCGCAGCGGAAATCATCAGCGTCAGAAAAAATACGCCTGAAAACACACCAATCTATGTCGGATTAAGAGGCAATCTGGAAAACACCAATTTTTTGATTTCAGGCATTGATTTCATCAAAATGGGCGAGAGCTGCCATGTGCCGCATACCGAAACCCCGCCTGCCGAAGTCGTTATTCGAGAGTATCCGCTTAATCAGCAGAAATCAGGTTCGACAGGAGGGAAGCCTGAGTCTAAACAAGACAATGCGAAATTAAAAGCTACGGAATCCCAACAAACTAAGGCAGAACAGGACAAACCGGAAGAAACGGCAGGCGAGTCAGAAGAGCCGATTCCTTATCCTGAAGTTACACAGACTAATCAATCGGAAGACGGTAAAAAGTCTGAAGACAAGTCAAATTCAGACGACCTTGTTAAAGAAAGTGTGAAAACTGAGGATGCCAAACAGACAGATACCGAGAAATCTGATCGCACAAATGCTGGCTCGGCGACACCGGAAGTATCAAATACAACTGCGCCAATCGAGAAAAAGACCTTAGAAAACAAGGAAATTGATACGTCGGCGAAAGCAGAGGTATCTGAAACGGTAGAAGTGCCAGCCAAAGCAGAAATAACTGAAACGGTAGAAGTGTCAGCCAAAGCGGAAACGCATGAAACGGTAGAAGCACCAACTCGATTTGAACCACTTGAAACGGTAGAAACGCTACCAACCAAGACAGAAATTTCTGAAACCGTAGAAACACCAGCCCAAACGGACGCGTCTGTAACAGTAGAAACACGGGTAACAACAGAAACTACGTCAACTACGCAAGCTCCGGTAGTCGAGGAAGCTTTGACAAAAGCGGTTGATGTAGAGGAGCATTCGTCCGTATCTGAGCCTGTGGCTCCTGTGGCTTTGTCATCGGAAAGTCAGCCGGTAAAAGCCACTTCCGTATCCGAAGTGAAGCCTGAAGCCGGTAAACAGGAGTCTCCATCGTTAGAGCATGAGCCTTTGGTGCCGCAAGTAGACATACAGCGCGAAGAAACTCATTCTGCGCACAATATGCTGCCAGCAATACCAATGACTACCGAAACATCTGTGCCACAGACAGAGTCGCCTACCTTGCATGAAGAAACGCCGGTGCAGCCGGTTTATGTCAATAAGGTCATCGTGCATGATGATGACGCCTTTTAATAAAAGGCAGGTAAGCCCAACAAAATAGCAGAGTCGGTTTGCTGCTTATCCATAGAAAAGGTCGTCTGAAAAAATTCAGACGACCATTTCTTATGAATGGATTTTAGTGATGCAACATTTTTTTCGTATTCTTGCTCAAAGAAACAAATTTCCTCAGGCTTAGGAAGCAAGAAATAGATCGGTTTTATAGTGGATTAAATTTAAACCAGTACGGCGTTGCCTCGCCTTGCCGTACTATTTGTACTGTCTGCGGCTTCGTCGCCTTGTCCTGATTTTTGTTAATCCACTATATATGAACCTCTTTACCTTTTTAATTTTGAATAATCTGCCCCAGCTGATGAGGAAGAGGGGATAGGACAGCTGACTCGGGCATATTGGTTTTGCGGGTTATGCGGATTTTTTGCTTTCAAATGCCGCTATTTTTAGCGTGTTATTTTGTATTTGTTCTTTGTTTTCAGACGACCTCTGATGGTAAGAGGTCGTCTGAAAACCGCTTACCAAGACAGGTAGAACATGGCTTTGGCGAAAAATACGATAAACAGCATATGGGAAAACACGACGGCGTGGATGTATTTGGACCAGCCGACGGTCAGGGTGCGCCGTGCCATTTTGACGACGGCGATGGCGAAATGGACGAGGACGCTGACTGCCAACAGGATTTTGAGGGTGAGGAGCGTACCGAATGAGGTGGCGAAGGGTTGGCTCAAAAAAGGCAGGTAGCGGTTGAATACCATGACGATGCCGCTGATGAAAAGCGTAATGACGACGGGCGGCATAACGCGGACGGCGCGGTAGGACATGGCGCGTTCGACTTCGCGGCGCGATTCGCGCGAGACGCGGCCGGTCTGCATGACGGACAAGACCAGCATTTCGAAAAATACGCCGCCGACAAAGGCGATGGCGCAAAAGAGGTGGATGATGTGGACGATGGAGTAGAGACTCATGACCGTGTTCCGAAGTGGATATTCAGGCGAAATTGTATCATCAGTCGGGCGGTTTCAGACGACCTTTTCCTTATTGTCGGCTCAATAGCCGGTGTCGCTCGGGATGTGCAAAGGAGCCATTTTGTTTATTAGGGTAGTTTGATAGGTAAGGGGCAAAATAGTTTTCAAATCTGGTAATAAAATCGGGTATTTTATTTAACATACCGGTCTATTTTAAACTTAACCCTCTATACACTATACTGTTACCACATTTCATAATGATGAAGAGGAAAAGATGAATAAATTATTGTCTCTGTTGGCTGTTTGTTTGGCGATTGTGCCGTTGTCTGCATGTAAAGTTGCGGATGTACCTGTCTCAGACTCAAAAAAGGCGGCTACTATTGTTATCCGTCCTGAATTGAATTTGGATACTCCTAAATTAACCAGTAATGTTTGGAAAATTAGTAAATCGGGGCAGCCGGATTCTTATTTGGTCGGTACTATTCATATCGGCAAGCCTAATGCCACCTTGTCTAAAGATGCAAAGAATCTGCTGGCATCAGCCGAACAGTTGGTCACCGAAGTCGATACGCTGCCGGAACTCAATGATGCAGAGGTACAGAAACATCAAGAGCTTATTCGGAATAGTTATAGTCAGGATTCTTTGAGATCCAAGTTGGGTGATAAGAATTTTGAACGGTTGCAACAAGATTTTATGAAAAATCCGGAGTTGGCTGAGATAGCACTGTACATCGACTACATGCATCCTTGGGCGGTGTCCATATTTTCTTTAAGTCTGCATCCGCCTGGATACAGCAACCATACCGGTGTGGATATTTTGTTGTCGAAAGCGGCACAAGAGTCCGGCAAAAAACGCCTCGCTTTAGAGGATGTGACAGATATCTCTCAAATGTTTGCCAGCCAGCCGGAAAAGTTGATGATCAAAATGTTGATGACAGTGAACGAGTATAATGATCAGGAAATCAAACACCTCTTTGACCTCTACGAGAAGGGAAATTTTGCAGGATTACCTTTGGCAGAAGCTGAATTGGAGCAGGAATTTGCTCAAAAGTATCCTGATGCTATTCCCGTTTTGTCTTGGGAGCGCAGCGATTTGCTGATTAAGCGCAATCAAATTTGGCTGCCGAAAATCAAAGAGATATCTGCTAAAAAGAAAACGGTGTTTGCTGTGGGTATCATGCACCTGATGTCTGAACACGGCTTGATTGAGAAGTTGCGCAAGGATGGTTATCAGGTGACGCCGGAGCCTTCAATATTGATGTGGTAAGACAAAACGTCGTCTGAAAACGGTTTCAGACGACGTTTTATAATGAAAAAATGAGAAACCGACCGCGAGATACAGCGGTCGGTTTGTTTTTTGCGCTCTATTGAAATCCAAGAATAGGGAAGGTCGTCTGAAAGGTTGGCGCGTGCTTTTTTGTTTCAAATATGGCGAGAAACAGGATGAGGTGATGGCATAGATGGTCTCAGACGACCTTTGCATTGTCGCGACAGCTTGTTGCGTCATCTTCCTATCTTATCGGGAAGGACGGTGCGGAATTGGAAACTTGGATAGGGGCGTCTGCTTACGAACGGAAGGGGCGTGCAATTGAAAACTGTATGATTTCAAATTGTAAATTACTATTTAAAATGACGTTTGGTTTTAAAAATGACCGTTTGTTAGAAAGTTAAGACGGGCGCATTTTTAGATAATAAGATAAGGGAAATAATCACAGGGGAATAAAATGTTATTGCTAGTATTGTTTTGCATGATACTTTGCCTGCTTGTAATTGCTGCCTTTATCGTGGCATCAATTCGCAGAAAACGGTTTGCTTACGATGTCAGCCGCGATTACGAATACGGTCAATTGCCCAAGTCGGCGACAGTCAGTTTGCGTGAGGGCGAACTGATCTTGCCCGACACCATCGGCGCGAATGATACGGTAATCGCCAGAATCAATGTGAAATCAGGTTGGCTGGGCAGATTGGTAATGCCTTGGATCGGCGTCAAAACCAACCGCGGGGAATGGCGGGCGTATGTCGAACATGGCGGCAACGGCGCACGCTATCTCAATTTGACCGATACCTTCGACGACGGCAGCAGAAAAATGACATTAAGCGGCAACCGCGTGTCCCTGCCTGATCAGGAAGTTGAATTGTCGGTTTATCCGCGCGAGTGTTTGAGCGGTAAAAAAATTCTGGTCTTGGCGCCCCATGCGGATGATGCGGAATTGGCGGCTTACGGATTATATGAAAAACATGCTGCCGATACGTTGGTGGTTACGATTACCGCAGGGGAGGGCGGCAGCTTCCATTACAACAATCTGTATGCACGCAATCCCGAGCAAATGCAGGCGCAGTATCTGCAAAAGGGCAGGATGCGCGTATGGAACAGCCTGACCGTGCCGCTTTTGGCGGGTGTGTCGTCTGAAAACATTTTGCAGCTCGGCTATTTTGACAGCACATTGCAAGTCATGAAGCAGAATCCAGATGCGGATGTGAAGTCGACCAAACTGGATACGGCGGATGTCAATCTGTTCCGCCGTGCCAATACTTCGCCTTTGTCTAAAGGCTTGAACGGCGGCTCGAATTGGCGCGGTCTGGTCAATAATCTGGCGTATATTATTGAAACCTTCCAGCCCGACATCATTGTCAGCCCGTCTCCGAATATTGATGCACACAAAGACCATCAATATACGACAATTGCTGCGGTTGAAGCGCTGAAACAATTGGATTATCGGAAAGGTTCGCTGTTTTTACATACGCTGCATTTCTTGAGCGACGATTTTCCGATCGGCAAGTCCGGCTCGATGTTGAGCCTGCCGCCGATGTTCGGTCAGCCGTTCCATTTCCATTCCGTGTATTCCCTGCCTTTGAACAAAGAAGAGCAGAACCGCAAGCTGCTGGCGCTGGACGCGATGAACGATATCCGCCCCAACGCCAACGGGTATGCGGACTGGAAAACCATGATATTCCGCGGCTTGAACGGCTTGCGCCATCATGTATTTGATATCGATAGGGATTTGGTCAACCGTTTTGTCCGCAGCAACGAGTTGTTTTATGTCGTTCCCGTCAGCGATGTGCATCAGGAAGACAGTTATCAAAAAATCGTCCAATGCGGCTGAATGGGGCAGGTTTCAAATCATTGCCTGCCTGAATGTCGGATAAAAAGAGCAATTGAGCGCAGTCTCGGCAATGGGTGGAACCATGCCGCATACTTGGGCTACCGATATACAAAGGTCGTCTGAAAACCTATAATGGCAAGGATTTCACACCTGTTGCCCGCCATGCCGATTTACTTTATTTCCGATTTGCACCTGAGCGAATCCCATCCCGAATTGACCAAATTGTTTTTGCGCTTTATGCGTGAAAAAGCACCGCAGGCGCGTTCGGTTTATATTTTGGGGGATTTGTTTGATTTTTGGATAGGCGACGACGAGCAATCCGAATTGACCCACACTGTCGCGCAAGCGATTCAATCCGTCGTGCAGCGCGGGGTTGAATGTTTCTTCGTACACGGCAATCGGGATTTTTTGATCGGAAAGCAATTTGCAGCGCAATCCGGTATGAAGTTGCTGCCCGAATATGCGGTGGTCGATTTATACGGCAGTTCCGCCTTGATTTGCCACGGAGATACTTTGTGTATCGATGATGCGCGTTATCAGAAGTTCAGAAAGATTGTTCACCAAAAATGGCTGCAACGTCTGTTCCTCAGCCTGCCGCTCGCCCTGCGCCTGAAAATCGCCCGTAAAATACGCCGAACCAGCAAACAGGGCAAACAATATAAATCGGCGGAAATCATGGACGTTCAGCCGCAATTCACCGCAGATATTGTGCATCAGTATCATACCCCGCTCTTGATTCACGGTCACACCCATCGTGAACATATCCATCAGGAAGACGGCTTCACCCGCATTGTATTGGGCGATTGGAAAAATGATTACGCTTCCATACTGGAGGTTGACGAACAGGGTTTCCGATTCGTTCCTTTATAAATTTGCCGGGTGGTGGCGGGTAAAAATACAGGGGCTTGGGTTCAAGCTTTCATCTTGGTACGATATTTCAACTGCTCCGTATGATTTGAATCATCAAAACATCGTATTTCGTAAACGGCTTCACTTTAAAACCATCATCAAAAAGGTCGTCTGAAAACTCACAATCGGGTTTTCAGACGACCTTTCACTTTTTCAACTCAACATCAGAATTTCGCTTGCAGCCTCAACCAAGCGGTACGGCCGGGTTCGTTGACGCGCAAGGTTTGCGTGCCTGCTGAAGGGTCGCCGCCTTTGCTGACGAATTCGGCATAGGTTTTGTTGAACACGTTGTCTATACCGGCCTGCAAGGTGGCGTATTTGCTGAATTTCCAGCCGGCATTGAGCGAGAGTACGCCGAAGCCGGAAGAGGCGCCGATGTCCTGACCGACGATATTGCCTTGACCTTTGCTGTAACGGTTTTGTTTCGCCACGACGCGCCATAACGCGCCTGCGCTGTATTTGCCGTTGTCAAAGGCGAGGGTGTTGTTCCACTCGAGCGGCGGGGTTTGCGCCAAAGGTTTGCCGTCAGTGCGGTTTTTGCCGTGGGTGTAGGCGAGGCTGCTGCCGATTTCCCAGTTGGGCGCAAACGTCCATTTGACTTCGGCTTCGCCGCCGAAACGCGAGGCTTTAACGTTGCGTACACCTAAATCCGTGCCTTGGCGTTCGAGTATGATGAAGTTTTTGACATCGCTGCCGAATACGGACACGGAGGCATGGAGGTTAGGACGTTTCCAGATGATGCCCGCATCGATTTGGCGGTTTTGTTCGGGATGGATGATTTTCTTTTTGGCGCGCAGACGTTCCCAGTAGTCGGGCGAGCGTTCGGCGATACCGAATCCGGCGTAGTATTTCAAGCCGTTATCCGTATCATGTTCCCAACGTAAGAAACCGGAATTCAAGTTGAATTTCTGATGTTTCAAGGCGGGATCGGTTACGTCTGCGGAATCATAATCCGCTTTGACACGGTCGTGGCGCAAGCCTGCTACCCAACGTTGTTTGTCAGTTTGCTGCCAAGCGGCTTCGGTGAAAACGCCCCATTGTTTGAAACTTTGGTTGGGCATAAAAGGCTTGTGGCTGTAACCGTCGCCGCCGCGTTCCATACGGGCGACGTGTACGTCGTCCATATAATCGACGCCGGTTTGCAGGTTGAGATTATTCCAATCGAAGGTGGCTTTCAGACGACCTGTGTCGGTGTTGCGTTTGGGGTTGTTGGCGTTTTTAATCTGTTTGCCTGCGGGATTGCGGATGGTGCGCAGGCTGTATGTGTCCATAACGTGGTCGATTTCGCTTTCACCGTAGCGCAATTCGAGTTCGCTGAGCCAAGGGGTGAGGTTGCGTTGGGTAAAGCGGACGTTCCATGCGTCGCGGTCGAATTTGCTGCCGTCCATCATGCGGTCGGCGTAGGCGACCTTGGCTCTGCTGCGTTCGTATGTGCCTGCGATAGTGGTGTTTTCGGTTGGGGTGATGCCCAGTTGCAGCATTTGGCTGTCGCGTTTGAAATGGGAGTGGACGCTTTTGCCTGAGCCGTCTTTGTAGTCGTCGGCTTCGTTATGGGAAATATTGCTGCGGACGTAGGCGTATTTGCCGCCGAACTCAGCTTCAAGCGAGCCATCGCGGCGGTCGTTGCTGCCCGCGGTCAGGGAGGAGTTGATGTTGTAGGGTTTTTCGCTGAAATCAGGGTCTTTGCGGATGAATTGCACCGAGCCGCTGACCAAACCCATGCCTTGGGTTACGGTTTGAGGGCCTTTGGTCACGACGACTTTGTCGAAAGAGTTCGGGTGGATGTAGGCGGTCGGCGGGTCCATACGCATACCACAACCGCCGTAAATAAACTGGTCATCGGCGTTAATCGACAGGCGCGAACCGCCCAAACCGCGGAACAACGGATCGCCCGAGCTTCCGCCTTTGCGGATGATGCTCATGTTGGGGACAGACTGTAAAAGGTCTGCCCCGTCTCCGGCAGGGAGGGGTTGCAAAGCAGCTTTGGGGTTGAAAGTAACGCTATTGGCTTTTTGTTGTTGTGTGCCGGTGACGGTGACAGGAGAAAGGGTAACAGTCTCTTCGGGAACGGGGTCTGTATCTGCCCAAGCTTGGGATACAGCTACGGCAAGCGGCAGAAGGAGTAGCTGGTGTTTCATTCTTAGGTCTCCTTTTATTGGTTTAGTTCATAGGTTGTAGTTAATTACTACTTTGGTAGTATAAAGAATGTCAGATAGTTTGTGAATAAGAAAACGATTTTGTTTAATTTAAGTCAATATTTTCAGTGCATAGCCAAATTATTTTAAGAACGGTAATAACTGTGTTGATTAATTGCCTGCTTCCAGTCTGTCAGGAAGAAAGGATAAGGTTGTTACGGGGAATGAAGAAGGTCGTGTTTAGGAGCGGGGTGGATGCTTCGTTTTGGCGTGTTGTTACCGCGTTTCTTTGGTATTCCGTTCGCAGTCATTACGATATTTCAAACAGCAAAAAGGTCGTCTGAAAATTTTTCAGACGACCTTTGTTTTACTGGGAAACTCCTAACAACCGATACAGGCGGTTTATTTAAACCAACCCCTGACGCGTCCCAGCCCACCGAAATTGATGCAGGCATCGGCGAATGCCTGCGCTTTCGGTTTGGCGCGGTAAGCCACGCCTACGCCCGCTTCTTTGAGCATCGGAATATCGTTTGCACCGTCGCCCATCGCCAAAACCTTATGCGGCTGCAATCCGAGGCGGTCGCGGTATTCGCGCAATAAATCCGCCTTTGCCTGTGCGTCGATGATTCTGCCTTTCAGACGACCTGTCAGCTTGCCGTTTTCAATTTCCAAAACATTGGCGTGTTGGTATTCGAAGCCGAGGCGTTGTTGCAGCCTTTCGGTGAAAAACGTGAACCCGCCCGACACCAGCATGAATTTCACGCCGTGTGCCTTGCATTCGTCCAACAAAAATTCCGCGCCGGGTGAGAGCCGCAAAACGTTTTCATAAACTTCCGCCAAAACCCGTTCGTCCAATCCCGCCAACAGGGCGACGCGGCTGCGCAAAGACTGCTCGAAATCCAATTCGCCGCGCATCGAGCGTTCGGTAATTTCCGCCACGCGGTCTTTCAAGCCGACACCCGCCGCAATTTCATCGACGCATTCAATGGTAATCAGCGTCGAATCCATATCGCTGACAATCAGCCCGAGTTCGCCAAACGCCAGATCGGGCAACACGGCGTGGTCGATTTGACGGCTGTCCAGTAACACTGCGTCTGCCCCGCTTAAAGAAAACCCTTCTTCAACGATAAAACGCATACGCTTTTCATCGGCGTAATCAGGCTCGGGCAGGCGGGAGAGGAGGGCGGAAGGTAGAGCTTCGGCGGAGGGAAATTGGAGGACGAGGGCGTGCGGCATGGCGGTGGCTCAAAAAATGCGGATTATATAGTGAAACAACGGAGAATGTTACGGCGCTCAAGCCGTATGTTTGGGAAATGATTTTAAACGCAGACGACAGTATTTGTAAGGCAATACAGGAAGGAAATGCCGAATTGTCGGCTTGCCTATTGCCAGTCCACTGAAAATTCGCTATAAGGGGATTATATGGAATATATTAACATTTATATACAGACAACCTAAAAAAGGATTCAGAGATGAAAATCGGTATCCCACGCGAGTCATTATCCGGCGAAACCCGCGTCGCCTGTACGCCTGCCACCGTTGCCCTGTTGAGCAAACTGGGCTTTGAAACCGTTGTCGAAAGCGGCGCAGGTTTGGCGGCAAGTTTGGATGATGCGGCTTATCAAGCAGCAGGCGCGACCGTTGCCGACAAAGCAACGGTTTGGGCATGCCCTTTGCTTTACAAAGTCAATGCGCCGTCCGAAGGCGAGCTGCCGCTGCTCAAAGAAGGGCAAACCATCGTCAGCTTCTTGTGGCCGCGCCAAAACGAGGCTTTGGTCGAAGCCTTGCGTGCCAAGAAAGTCAACGCGCTGGCGATGGACATGGTTCCCCGCATTTCCCGCGCACAGGCTTTGGACGCTTTGTCTTCGATGGCAAACATCAGCGGCTACCGCGCTGTGATTGAAGCCGCCAACGCCTTTGGCCGTTTCTTCACCGGTCAAATCACTGCCGCCGGCAAAGTGCCGCCCGCGCAGGTTTTGGTGATTGGTGCAGGTGTGGCAGGTTTGGCGGCGATCGGTACGGCAAACTCGCTCGGCGCAGTGGTGCGCGCGTTCGATACCCGCTTGGAAGTGGCGGAACAAATCGAATCGATGGGCGGTAAGTTCCTGAAACTCGACTTCCCGCAAGAATCGGGCGGCAGCGGCGACGGCTACGCCAAAGTAATGAGCGACGAATTTATCGCCGCCGAGATGAAACTTTTTGCCGAGCAGGCGAAAGAAGTGGACATCATCATCACTACCGCCGCCATTCCGGGCAAACCCGCGCCCAAACTGATTACCAAAGAAATGGTCGAAAGCATGAAACCTGGCTCCGTCATCGTCGATTTGGCGGCGGCGACGGGCGGCAACTGCGAACTCACCAAACCGGGCGAATTGTTCGTAACCGACAACGGCGTGAAAATCATCGGCTACACCGACATGGCAAACCGCCTTGCCGGACAGTCTTCCCAGCTTTACGCCACCAACTTGGTGAATCTGACCAAGCTGTTAAGCCCGAACAAAGACGGCGAAATCACGTTGGACTTCGAAGACGTGATTATCCGCAACATGACCGTTACCCGCGACGGCGAAATCACCTTCCCGCCTCCGCCGATTCAAGTTTCCGCCCAGCCGCAGCAAACGTCGTCTGAAAAAGCCGCGCCTGCCGCCAAGCCCGAACCGAAACCCGTTCCCCTGTGGAAAAAACTCACGCCCGCCGTCATCGCCGCCGTGTTGGTACTGTGGGTTGGCGCGGTTGCACCTGCCGCATTCTTGAACCACTTTATCGTGTTCGTCCTCGCGTGCGTCATCGGCTACTACGTTGTGTGGAACGTCAGCCACTCGCTGCATACCCCGCTGATGTCCGTGACCAACGCCATTTCCGGCATCATCGTCGTCGGCGCGCTGCTGCAAATCAGCCAAGGCAACGGCTTCGTTACCCTGCTTGCCTTCATTGCCATCCTGATTGCCAGCATCAACATCTTCGGCGGCTTCTTCGTAACGCGCCGGATGTTGAATATGTTTAGGAAAGGATAAAGCATGACTTTAGCCTATTGGTGCATCCTGATCGCATCGCTGCTGCCACTGTTTTGTTCCTTCATCGCCAAAGCGCAGGGCGGTTTTCAGCCGTCGGACAACCGAAATCCGCGCGATTTCCTCGCCCGTACGCAAGGCTTGTCGGCGCGCGCCAATGCCGCACAGCAAAACGGTTTTGAAGTATTCGCCCCGTTTGCCGCCGCTGTTTTGGTGGCACACGCCACAGGCAACGCCGCACAAGCGACCATCAACCTTTTGGCAGTATCGTTCATCGCCTTCCGCATCGCTTATATTTTCAGCTATCTGAAAGATAAACCGAGCCTGCGTTCGGCAATGTGGACGGGCGGATTTGTCTGCACCATCGGGCTGTTTGTAGCCGCTGTCTGACAGCGGGGTCGTCTGAAAACGAGCTCAGCGAGTTTCGCTAAAACGAGCGACGTAAGTTTTGGCAACACCGTTTCAGACGACCTAGAAGTCAGCTTTCAAATATAAGGAGTTCGACCATGAAAGCAAAATGCCTGTGCGGCGACGTATCTTTAGAAGTGGAACACGACAAACACGTCCACGCCTGCCATTGCGGCATGTGCCGCACTTGGGGCAGCGGCGCGACGTTTTCGCTGATTGCCGCCAAGCCGCCGAAAATCGACGGTGAAGCGAACATCGCCCGCTATCATTCGTCCGAATGGGCGGAACGCACGTTCTGCAAAAACTGCGGTACACACCTGTTCTACCATTTCCTGCCAAACGACAGCTATTTCGTCTTCGCCGGACTGTTTGCCGACAACGCCGATTTCAAATTGGAAGAGCAGATTTACATCGACGCCAAAGCCCCGTATTACGAACTGGCAAACGACACGCCCAAGCTGACCGAAGAAGAATTTTTGGCACAATTCGGCGGCGAATAGGCAACCCGATACAGAGGTCGTCTGAAAACCCTCATTCCGGATTTTCAGACGACGTTGAATCAACCGCCCCGATAGTCGGAGAACCCTATGAACCTGTCCACCGAACAAACCGCCGCCCAACTGCGCTGCCCGCATGACGAAGCAGGAAAAGCGTTCGGGCAGATGATGAACCTGCGCAACCTGACACAGATTCTCGGTTCGTTTGAAGCGGTGCAACTGCAAAACGGAGACCGCATCCTAGAAACGGGTTGCGGCAACGGCGGGCTGCTCGGCTACATTTTGTCGCAGGCAGAAAACCTGCATTACACAGGCTTGGAAATTTCCCCGTTGATGCACGCACAGGCGCAGGCATTCAATGCTCCGTTTCTCGAAGCAGGGCTGGCGGATTACCGGCTGTACGACGGCGGCGCACTACCTTTTGCCGATGAAAGCTTCGACAAAATCGTTTCCGTCAATACCGTCTATTTTTGGGACGACGCACCAAGCGTACTTTCAGAACTGAGCCGCGTGCTTAAATCCGGCGGGCGGCTATGCCTGAATTTCTGCGAAAAAGACTTTATGGCGAAACTGCCGTTTGCCGCGCACGGCTTCGCGCTCTACGATGCCGCCGACATCCGCGCCCTGTCGGAAAACCTGCCGTTGCGCTGTATTCGGGAACAGCGAAGCCGCGATTGGGCGGTCAGCAAAAGCGGCAATCTGGTGCGGAGGGAATTTGTCATAGTCGTCTTTGAAAAACACTAAGCATCAGGGTCGTCTGAAAACCCGAAATTCAGTTTTCAGACGACCCGATTAAAAAACACAGTTACTTTCACAAATAATTGGAGAATCACCATGTCTTCAGGACTCGTTACAGCGGCGTACATCGTAGCCGCGATACTGTTCATCTTTTCGCTGGCGGGGCTGTCCAAGCAGGAAACCGCCAAGCAGGGCTGTTATTCCGGCGTCGCCGGGATGACGGTCGCCTTGTTCGTTACCGTGTTTTCCGAAAACACCCACGGACTGGGCTGGATCATCATCGCTATGCTGATTGGCGCCGCCATCGGCATCTACAAAGCCAAAAAAGTAGAAATGACCGAAATGCCCGAGCTGATTGCACTTCTGCACAGCTTCGTCGGCTTGGCAGCCGTTTTGGTCGGCTTCAACAGCTACATCGAGCCGGGCAACGTTTCGCACGATATGCACACCATCCATCTGGTCGAAGTCTATTTGGGCATCTTCATTGGCGCCGTAACCTTTACCGGCTCGCTGGTCGCATTCGGCAAGCTCAACGGCAAAATCAGCAGCGCGCCGCTACAACTGCCCGCCAAACACAAGCTCAACCTCGCCGCATTGGTTTTATCCTTTATCCTGATGCTGGTGTTCGTATCCGTTGACGGCAGCGGCTTCATCCTCATCCTGATGACCCTGATCGCCCTCGCATTCGGCTGGCACTTGGTCGCCTCCATCGGCGGCGCGGATATGCCCGTGGTCGTGTCCATGCTGAACTCCTACTCCGGCTGGGCGGCAGCAGCGGCAGGCTTCATGCTCTCCAACGACCTGCTCATCGTTACCGGCGCACTCGTCGGCTCCAGCGGCGCGATTCTGTCCTACATCATGTGTAAAGCCATGAACCGCTCCTTCATCTCCGTCATCGCAGGCGGCTTCGGTACCGACGGTTCCGCCGCAGCCTCAGGCAGCCAAGAAATCGGCGAATACCGCGAAGCCAAACCCGCCGAAGTTGCCGAAATGCTGCGCAACGCCAGCAGCGTTATCATCACACCGGGCTACGGCATGGCAGTGGCGCAAGCACAATACCCCGTTGCCGAAATCACCGAGCTTTTGCGTAAAAACGGCGCCGAAGTACGCTTCGGTATCCACCCCGTCGCCGGCCGCCTGCCCGGTCATATGAACGTACTGCTCGCCGAAGCCAAAGTCCCCTACGACATCGTGTTGGAAATGGACGAAATCAACGACGACTTCCCCGAAACCGATGTAGTGCTGGTTATCGGCGCGAACGACACCGTCAACCCCGCCGCCCAAACCGACCCGAACAGCCCGATTGCCGGCATGCCCGTATTGGAAGTGTGGAAGGCAAAAGAAGTCGTCGTCTTCAAACGCTCGATGAATACCGGCTACGCAGGCGTACAAAACCCGCTGTTCTTCAATGAAAACAGCGTAATGTGCTTCGGCGACGCGAAGAAAACCGTTGACGAGATTTTGGCGGAATTGAAGAAATAAAAGCTGAAGCCAAGATAAAAGGTCGTCTGAAAACCTGATTTTTGAGGGTTTCAGACGACCTTTTCTTATGAACACAATACGTCAAACACCCCGCCGCCGTCATTCCCGCGCAGGCGGGAATCCATCAGAAATTCTAAGAAACTGATGTTTGAAAAAACAGTTGCCGAGATTTAAAAGTAGATTCCCGCCTGCGCGGGAATGACGGTAGTGCGACAGAAATCTATGTCTCTACGCGCAACCTGCCCCCTCTCCCGTCCGGCGGGAGAGGGCTGGGGAGAGGGTGGCTCTACGGGCTGCACAATTTGATTTTGCCTAAAGCCACGAAGCCACCCCCATCCTAACCTTCCCCCGCCGGACGGGGGAAGGAACAAAGTTGCTGACACGGCAAGAGGTCGTCTGAAACCGAAAGCTTGGTTTCAGACGACCTTTTTCTTTTTTGCTTTCAGTCAATACTATAAAATCCGTGCTGTCTCCAAGCGCGATACGGCTTGAAATTCAATAAAGGGAGTGAAAAATGGTGAAATGGAATATCTGGAAGAAAATCACAGAAACAATCAGTAAAAACAAGACTTGGTTGTATGAGAAAAGAAATGCGGTAATAGTTTTGTTTGCGGGGGCCACATCGGCATTTATTTTATGGACTATTCATGAGTTTGTTATTGAAAAGAATCAGAGTATTCCCCCCGGTGCTTGGAATCTTATTATTCTGATTGTTTCCGCCCCTGTCGCTTTTGTCATCTGGCATTTCCGCGACGAAAACAATAGACAGCAAATCGAGAACCAGCGCAAAGACATTAACCTGAAAGAATTTCAAAAACTATCAGAATGGGTCAGCGGAGTACATTTGCCGGAAATAAAAACCGTCAGTAAAACCACGCAGAAAAGCAGCTCAAAAGACGGAGTGGAAGTTGTAGAGAAAACAACAGAGCGATCCGAAGAATACAGCAAAAAGCCGGATACAGCCGATTTTGATACCTTCAGCAAACGGGACGGAGCGGTCGCTTTGCAGATTTCTGCTATCTACAACCTGCTGCCGTTTTTTCGAGGCGATTACGGCGAAAGTTTCCGCCTACCTGCATTCAATCTGTTGAAGTCCGCTTGGCAGGCAATGCAGCAGGATAGTTTGAAGAAATTGGATGAAGGTCATTTATCTAATGAAGAGAGAGAGAAAGCTTCTGATGAAATGAAACAAAAATTAGGAATCCTATAGTCAATTAAAAATAAAATAGTACAATACTCAACTTTTAAGGTCTAACCATGGCATACTCTGCGGACTTAAGAAACAAAGCTTTAAACTATTACGAACAATGCAAAAACATCAGCCAAACCGCA
>NZ_CALNWV010000017.1:0-45266 GCF_940793045.1 Neisseria sp. Marseille-Q2251 | reverse complement strand
CATTGACTCAAAAATCGGTGATTATTTTAGATAATGCGCGATTTCACCGTATGGGTGTCTTACGGGAAATGGCGGAAAAATGGGGACATAAGGTATTGCCTCTTGCACCTTATTCACCTGAGCTCAATCCGATTGAGAAGGTGTGGGCGAATATTAAGCGGTATCTGCGAACCGTATTGTCTGATTACGCCCGATTTGACGATGCGTTACTGTCCTATTTTGATTTTAATTGACTATAATAGCTACGATTTTAGATTATAGACGATTGAATGATTCAAAATTTAATGAACTGAAACAAAAAGCAGAAAGCCCTATGGGTGTTGCGTTAACTCAAGTGTTATTGAGTTTGAATCGGGAAAACACGAAACTTAATTTGCGGGATTTTCCTGAAATGCTGCCCAATATTTGTTTGGCTGGGATGAATTTTCATTTAAGTGGAGTAAGTGAAATTGCTAGGGATTTATCAGACTTGAATTTGAACGGAGCAGATTTTCGTGGAGCTATACTAACAGCAACTAAGTTTCAAAATAGTAAACTAAATCAAGCAAAATTGGATGGTGCCAACTTGTCGGAAGCTAAGTTACAAGATGCCGATTTGTGGGAGGCAGAGTTAGAAATCGCTGAATTATGTAAAGCCAAGTTATGTAATACCTGCTTGTCAAAAGTTAATTTACAAGGTGCTTGTTTAGCAGGAGCTGAATTACAAAATGTTAATCTAACATATGCCAATTTAACACAAACTGATTTGGCACAAACTGATTTACAAGGAGCTAATTTGAGTTATGCTAACCTACAACATGCTGATTTACGATTCACAAAGATGAGAGGTGCTAGCTTCCAAAAAGCTAATTTACAGAATGCTAAATTGAATGATGCTAACGCACAATATGCCAATTTCTCATATGCTGATTTAAAAGCATGTGACTTTAAATGGAAACAATTAAAAGATAATGAGGAGTTACTTTCAGCTATCATTACGATATATGATTTTGAAAAAAATATTTATCCTGATTGGAGAAAAGCGAATGATCCCGAATGGGCAGTATTGACGAAGGTTCAGCAAACAAAAGCAATGCAAAAATTCTGTAATGAAACAGGTATGCTGATTTTTGATAAAAGTGGAAGGCAAATAATGCCGCCTCCTTAGGAAAGTAAAACCTTACTTCAATCGTGATTTATCCCCTAAAGGTCGTCTGAAACTGAAAATTTGGTTTCAGACGACCTTTTCTTATAGTGGATTAACTTTAAACCAGTACGGCGTTGCCTCGCCTTGTCGTACTATCTGTACTGTCTGCGGCTTCGTCGCCTTGTCCTGATTTAAATTTAATCCACTATATAAACAAATCACGCCAAATACCCCGTCGCCGTCATTCCCGCGCAGGCGGGAATCCATTGGAAATTCTAAGAACCTGATGTTTGAAAAAACAGTTGCCGAGATTTAAAAGTAGATTCCCGCCTACGCGGGAATGACGGTAGCCGGACAGAAATCTATGTCAAGACGTGCAACCTGCCCCCTCTCCCGTCCGGCGGGAGAGGGTTGGGGAGAGGGTGGCTCGATGGGCTGCACGAATTTGATTTTGCCCAAAGTCGCAAAGCCATCAAGCCGCGAAGCCACCCCCATCCTAGCCTTCCCCCGCCGGACGGGGGAAGGAACAAGTTGCCGTTGCTGCACAACAAGTAGCGTGGGCTTTGCCCACGAAACTTGCTGTATGTTCATTCGAAGGATAGCTGTGTTTTTATTTATTTCGTGGGCAAAGCCCACGCTACTTGAGTTATCCCAAGCTTGCGTTGATTGAATAAACGAGGTCGTCTGAAAACCTGATTTTAAGGTTTTCAGACGACCTTTTTTAATAATCAAACCTCGGCAACCACCCCATCGCCGTCATTCCCGCGTAGGCGGGAATCCATTAATGAGATTAGGTTTTTTTGGATTGTTCTTAAGATTTCTGTTGCCGAAAAGTAGATTCCCGCCTGCGCGGGAATGACGGTAGCTGGGCAGAAATCTATGCCATAACGTGCAACCTGCTCCCTCTCCCGTCCGGCGGGAGAGGGCTGGGGAGAGGGGAGCTCTACGGGCTGCACGAATTTGATTTTCCCTCAAGCCGTAAAGCCACCCCCATCCTAACCTTCCCCCGCCGGACGGGGGAAGGAACAAGATTGCCTCTATGGAAAAAGGTCGTCTGAAAACAAAATCCATTTTCAGACGACCTCTCTTCATCACTCCGCAAAATCTCTAACTCTCAAACGGCGCAATCTCAAAAGGACAATTTACCGCAAGCCGTTTGCGTCCAGCCATTTTTCCAAGTCTTCGGCGCTGATTTTGCCGCCGTTTTCTTCCAAGTCGAGCTTGTTGACTTGTTTGCCTTTGCTGTATTTCGCTAGGACGGGTGTGCCGCCGAGTTTGTATTGTTGGCGGAACGCGGTCCATGCTTCTTTGTCTTGGTGCAGGCGGTGGACGTTGACGAAGTAGATTTTGCCGTTCAGGTTGCGGCTGGCGATGTAGCGTTTGAACATGGGCTCGAAGGCGTTGCAGTCGCCGCAGCTTGGTCTGCCGATGTAGGCGTAAACGGTGTCTCCGTTGGCGACGCGTTTTTGGAAGCTTTCGACGGTCAGGCTGTCGAGGTGGAAGTAGATGTCGGAATAGGTGTCTTCCAGCCGCTTGGTGTTTTCGGCGGAAAGGCGCACGGCGGTTTGCGCTTCGGACAGGCTGTTTTTCAGGGCTTCGGTTTCTCGGTCGGCGGCGCAGGAACACAAGAGCAGCGCGGCGGTCAGGACAGGCAGGATTTTCATGATTCGGCTCCTTGGTTGCGATAAGGAAAGTATACGCTTTTCGCAGCGGCGGGGTCGTCTGAAACTTGGGAAACGGTTTTTTTCAGACGACCTTTTGATGTATGGCAATGGGCGGGCGAAGTGGCGTTGTGTAGCGTGGGCTTTGTCCGCGATGAGTTGGGGGAGGGCGTCGGTTTGCTGCGGGTTGAAGCCATCCCCTGCAAAACGGTAGAATGACGGCAGTTTGGCAGACGGTTTGCGCCGATATTTGGGCGCGCCGTTCCTATATCGATATAAACCATCCAATCAAAGGAAACCTTCATGACGACATTCCCCATCGCGCGCGCGGGCGATAAGACACTTGAAATCCAAGGCAAAATGGCGAACCGCCACGGCTTGATCGCCGGTGCGACCGGTACGGGTAAAACCGTAACCTTGCGCCGTATGGCGGAAGCCTTCAGCAGCGAGGGTGTTCCCGTATTTTTGGTTGACGTCAAAGGCGATTTGTCGGGCATCGCGCAAGCGGGTGCCGCCAGCGGCAAGGTGGGCGAACGCATTGCCGAGTTTGGTTTGGGCGAGCAATGGCTGCAAAGTTTCCCCGTGCGCTTTTGGGATGTTTACGGCGAAACCGGCATTCCGGTGCGCGTAACCGTTTCGGAAATGGGCCCGCTGCTGCTGGCGCGTTTGATGAATTTGAACGATACGCAGGAAGGTTTGTTGAACCTTGTGTTCAAAGTTGCCGACGACAAAGGCTGGCACATTCTGGATTTGAAAGACCTGCGCAGTATGCTGAAACACGTTTCCGACCACGCTTCGGAATACCGCACGCAATACGGCAACGTCTCCGCCGCCAGTATCGGCGCGATTCAGCGGCAGCTTTTAACGCTGGAGAATGAAGGTGCGGAAAAATTCTTCGGCGAGCCGTCGCTCAACCTGCAAGATTGGATGCAGACAGACAACGGCAAAGGCGTTATCAACGTCCTCAATTCGGAAAAACTGATGCGCTCGCCGCGTATGTACAGCGCGTTTTTGCTGTGGATGTTGGCGGAGTTGTTTGAAACCCTGCCCGAAGTCGGCGATTTGGACAAACCGAAATTCGTGATGTTCTTCGACGAAGCGCATTTGATGTTCGACAACGCCGCCAATGCGCTGGTGGAGCAGGTTGAGCAAGTTGTGCGCCTGATCCGTTCCAAAGGCGTGGGCGTGTATTTCGTGACCCAAAACCCGCTCGATTTGCCCGACACCATCCTTGGGCAGCTCGGCAACCGCGTGCAACACGCCCTGCGCGCCTTCACGCCGCGCGACCAGAAAGCGGTTAAAGCCGCTGCCGAAACCTTCCGCAGCAACCCGAATATCAAAGTTGCCGAAGCGATTGCGGAACTGGGCGTCGGCGAAGCACTCGTTTCTTTCCTCGACGAAAAAGGCATGCCGGAGCCGGTAGAGCGCGCGCTTGTCCTGCCGCCGCAATCCGCCTTGACCCCGCTTGCCGCCGAAGAGCGCAACCGCTTGTTCCAAAACGATGATTTGTATCCGACCTATAAAGACATGGTGGACAACTATTCCGCCTTTGAAGCCTTAGCCGAAGCCGACAGTCAGGTTGCGGCGGAGAAAGAGGCGGCAGCAGCGGCAAAAGAGCAGGAGAAAGCGCAAAAAGCCGCTGAAAAAGAAGCCGCCAATGCCGATCCCGGCATACTCGGCGGACTACTCGGCGGCTTGAGCGGCGGACGTAAAAAGTCAGGGCAGGGCTTGGGTTACAACGTCGCCGACGCCATCGGCAGCCAAATCAACCGCCAAGTGACCAATGCCATCTCCCGCAGCGTGATGGGCATCATTAAAAATATGTTTAAAAAATAAGGCGTAAAAAGAAGGCAAAGGTCGTCTGAAAGCCTGACAATCGGTTTTCAGACGACCTTTTATAGTGGATTAACTTTAAACCAGTACGGCGTTGCCTCGCCTTAGCTCAAAGAGAACGATTCTCTAAGGTGCTGAAGCACCAAGTGAATCGGTTCCGTACTATCTGTACTGTCTGCGGCTTCGTCGCCTTGTCCTGATTTTTGTTAATCCACTATATGTTGAAGGGACAGGATGTGTTGATTGACGATATGGGAATAAGAAACTGAGATGACTGTACAAAAAAGCGTCCGTATTTTGGGCATAGACCCCGGCAGTCGGGTGACCGGTTTCGGCGTGATCGACGTATGCGGCAGAGAACATTTTTATGTGGCTTCAGGCTGTATCAAAACGCCGCCGAATGCACCGTTGGCGGAGCGTATCGCCGTGATTGCGCGGCATATCAAGGAGATTGTGCGGCAATACCGCCCGCATCAGGCGGCGGTGGAGCAGGTGTTTGTCAATGTGAATCCGGCGTCCACGCTGATGCTGGGGCAGGCGCGCGGGGCGGCATTGGCGGTGTTGGTGATGGAAGACTTGCCTGTGTTTGAATATACGGCTTTGCAGGTCAAGCAGGCTGTGGTCGGGAAGGGCAAGGCGGCGAAAGAGCAAGTGCAGCATATGGTGGTGCAGATGCTGTCACTGTCGGGTACGCCGCAATCGGACGCCGCCGACGGACTCGCCATCGCGCTGACACACGCTTTACGCAATCACGGCTTGGCGGCGCAGTTGGGCAAAGGGCAGATGCAGGTGAAACGGGGGCGTTTCCAATAAGATGCGACATGGCATTGCTTTGGTATAGTGGATTAAATTTAAATCAGGACAAGGCGAGGCAACGCCGTACTGGTTTAAAGTTAATCCACTATAAAAAAAGGTCGTCTGAAAGCCCCTTAATCTTTCAGACGACCTTTGGTTTTCCCGATCTGTATTGTTTTTGCTCGGTGTTTATTGCAGGGTGAAGCCTGCTTTGAATTCCAGCTTCGGTACGCCGACGATAAAGCGTTCGCCGATGCTGTCTTCAAACTCGTATGCGCCTTCGATGCTGCCCCATGGGGTGCAGAGTTGAGAGCCGCTGTTGTACTCATAAGCCTCGCCCGGATAAAGGACCGGCTGTTCTTCAATCAGACCGGAATGACCTACCGGCTCGGTCGCTCCGTGTCCGTCGGTGATTTCCCAGAAACGCTGGCGCAGCGTGATGACATCGTTGCTGCGGTTGCAGATGGTAATCACATAGTTGAAGGCATAGCGGTCACGATAGACATCGCTTTGACCCGCAACGTAGCGTGGTTGAACATTAATTTCGATTTCGTTCATTTTTTGTTATCCCGTAATAGTGTTTGTTTTGTTTGTACCGATGTTTTCGATGTGTGTCCGAAAGTTTTATGGTTTCGGATAAGTGTGTTAAAAATAATCAGATAATCCAAGCGGCAATGCCTAAAACGATCAAAGTCATGATGGCGGCGATGATATCGTCCAACATAATGCCGAATCCGCCGTGTACGTGCCGGTCAAACCATTTGATCGGCCAAGGTTTGATCGAATCAAACAAGCGGAACAGAATAAATGCCGCCAGCCACCAATTCCATTTAAAAGGCACAAAAGCCAGAATCAGAAGCATCGCCACCATTTCGTCCCAAACGATACCGCCGTAGTCTTGGATGCCGAGCGCCTTTTCGGTGTGGTTGCAGATGCGGATGCCCCACATAAACAGGGCGACACACAAAAAAGCCAGAATCCAGCCGTCGATACCGATTAAAACCAAGAGAAATGCTATCGGCAGCGCCGCCATCGTTCCGAATGTGCCGGGCGCGACAGGCGCGAGACCGCTGCCGAATCCGAATGCCAGAAGGCATAACGGGCGCTGCTTCAACCAGTCAAAAGTAGGTTTAAATTCAGCCAAAGTGATCAAATCCTAATGAAGTCAGTTTTAATTCGCCGCCATTGGAATCTATTATTTTCAGACGACCTGTATTATTTATTTTCCCGATGGGCGTTACTGCTACGCCGCATTGTCCGGCTATTGTCTGAATCTCGCTGCGCCGGCATTCGGGGGCGGTGAAAACCAGTTCGTAATCATCGCCGCCTGCCAGTGCGCAAGAGAGCCAGCTTTCGTGCGGTAAGACGTTTTTCAATTCTTCTAAAACCGGCAGCGCATTTGCCGAGATTTCCGCTCCGACCGATGACGCAGTCAAAATGTGACCGAGGTCTTGTGCCAGACCGTCCGAAATATCTTGAGCGGCATGGGCAATGGGCAGAAGCGCCTGTCCCAATCCCACTCTAGGCTCCGGACGGAGCAGCTTGTCATGGCAGCGGTCGAACAAATCGGGTGGTAGTGTGTGTGTGTTCAGGCGGCAGTTTAAAGCGGCTGCTGCTGATCCGATTTGACCCGATACCCAAATATCGTCGCCGTCTTTCGCGGCATCGCGCCGTAGGGCTTGTCCTTGCGGAAGCTCGCCGATAATGGTGACGTTGAATACCAAATCGCCTTTGGTCGTGTCGCCACCGATTAGGGTAATGCCGAAGCGCTGTGCCAAACTGAAAAAGCTGTCACAAAAACGTTTCAGCCAATTTTCGTCCAATTCGGGCAATCCGGCACTTAATAACACCCATTTCGGGGTTGCACCCATCGCGGCCATATCGGATATATTGACAGCAAGCATTTTCCATGCCAAATCTTCCGGAGCGGTGTCAGAAAAAAAATGTCTGTCTTTTAACAGCATGTCCGCGCTAAAACATAAATCAAATCCGTGACTTGGGCGGATAATCGCGGCATCGTCGCCAATTCCCAAAATTAAACCGCTGCTTTTCTGTTTTTGCAAATATTGTCTGATAAAGTCAAATTCCGTCATATATTGCACGCAAAGTGATAAAGAGTATTATTAATCGAAATAGAATTTTCGATAGATGAATAATGTATATTTATACAATATATATGTTAATTAATGTAATAAATTGCATTAAACGGTAATGTAATCGAGTGGATCGCAAAAGTAAATAAGATTTTTTAGTCTAAATGATAAAGGTCAAAAAACGTGCTTCTATCAAAATGATTCCCTTCGGAGACAAAAAAGTGCTTCAAAAAAGAGCATCAAGCCGCGAAAGAGGAGACTGATATAGTGGATTAACTTTAAATCAGGACAAGGCGACGAAGCCGCAGACAGTACAGATAGTACGGAACCGATTCACTTGGTGCTTCAGCACCTTAGAGAATCGTTCTCTTTGAGCTAAGGCGAGGCAACGCCGTACTGGTTTAAAGTTAATCCACTATATATCAGGATATCGAGGTCGTCTGAAAAAGCCGTTTTAGGTTTTTCAGACGACCTTTTTATCAAAGCAGGGTAGGGAGTTAAACAGGCGTATCTTTCAACTCCGCGCCCAAATCCTTCAGGCGCTGCAATACTTCAGCCCATGCTTTGTCCAAATCGCGGCACGCCCCGCCTTCCGCTTTGATGCCGAACTCGATATGCGGTTTGACCGCCGTTCCGTCCGCATTTTGCCAGCCGACGCTGGGCAGACTGTAAGAGCGCACGCCCGGGTAGGTGCGTTCGATGTATTCCATAATCGGTGCGACGCGCGATTCGGGTTGTCCGAATATATACACGCTGCGGCTGCCGCGTTCGGTTTGGTTGAAGCGGTCGGCGTAATAAGTATCCAAAACCCATTCCGCCATCGGGTGTGCCATCACGGGGAAGCCGGGGAAGAAATAATGTTCGCGAATGGAAAATCCGGCGATGTTGTTGAACGGGTTGGGCACAAGTTCCGCGCCTGCGGGGAAATCCGCCATTTTCAGGCGCTGGGCGTGTTCGGGAGCGTCAAGCGGTTCGCCGCGTTTAAGGGTAACGGCTTCGATGAACTTGGCGGCTTCGGGATGGCGGACGACGGGCAAATCCAAAGCGGCGGCGGCCGCTTGACGGGTGTGGTCGTCGGGCGTGGAGCCGATGCCACCGGTAACGAAAGTCGGCAGATCGTCTGAAAAGCTTCGGCGCAGTTGTTTGACCAGCAAATCGGGTTCGTCGGGCAGGTATTGCACCTGATTGAGTTTCAGCCCGCGTGATTCCAGCAGGGATTTGAAAAAGGCGAAATGCTTGTCTTGGCGGCTGCCGTGCAGGATTTCGTCGCCGATGATGATGAGGTTGAACAAATGCTGTCGGTCTTTCATAATCTTTCTTCTCGGAGGTCGTCTGAAAATGTCCGGACGCTTCCAAAGGGTTAAACAAAAGGAAAATCATGCACGAATATCGTTTGAAACAACCGAAAAACCTGCTTGACCGTTTGGAAAGTGTCTTCTTTGCCGTCTTCGGCTTGGGTTTGATACTGATGGAACGGCGCATTGCACTAGGCTTAACTCTCTTTGCCTTTACCGCATGGTCGCTGTGGCGTGACTTTTATAAACGCAGCCGCGAAATCGTATTTTCAGAAGAAGGGATTTGTAAAATCAGCCGCGAAGGCACGCAAACACTGCCTTTAGAGGATTTTTGCGGTGTAGCGGTATTTACTGATACGAAACGAAGCAGAATCATTAATATCTACCGGATTGCGCTCGTCCCCAAGCAGCCGTACGATACGCCGCTGACGGTATATACCGCAGTACAGTCGTTTACTCGTCTACCGGCTTTACCCCCGGAGTCCGTAAATTACATCCGCCATCGGATTGCCGAATGCACAGGCTTGCAGGATTTCGGCGATATCGGCTCGGCGACCTTGTCGGAGCTGTATGCAAAATGCTGTTTTTTAAATCAAGATTGACATAGGTCGTCTGAAAACCGAAATCCGTTTTCAGACGACCTATTTGGTTTACTCGGCTGGATTGTCGGCAATATTTATTAGATAATAAACCTAATTTTACGAAAAGGGGCGGTTGCGTCCATTTATTTTTAGTCCAAAGGATTCCCCCATGAGCCAAAACAATACTATCCTGCAACACCTCCCCGTCGGTCAAAAAGTCGGCATCGCCTTCTCCGGCGGCCTCGATACCTCCGCCGCGCTGTTGTGGATGAAACTCAAAGGCGCGCTGCCTTATGCCTACACTGCCAATCTCGGTCAGCCCGACGAAGACGACTACAACGCCATCCCCAAAAAAGCGATGGAATACGGTGCGGAAAACGCCCGCTTAATCGACTGCCGCGCGCAGTTGGCACATGAGGGCATCGCCGCCATCCAATGCGGCGCGTTCCACGTTTCCACCGGCGGCATCGCCTACTTCAACACCACGCCTTTGGGCCGCGCCGTTACCGGCACCATGCTCGTTTCCGCCATGAAGGAAGACGACGTCAACATCTGGGGCGACGGCAGCACCTACAAAGGCAACGACATCGAGCGTTTCTACCGTTACGGCCTCTTGACCAATCCCGCGCTGAAAATCTACAAACCTTGGCTCGACCAACAATTTATCGACGAACTCGGCGGCCGTCACGAAATGAGCGAATTTCTGATTGCCAACGGCTTCAACTACAAAATGTCGGTTGAAAAAGCCTACTCCACCGACTCCAACATGCTCGGCGCGACGCATGAAGCCAAAGATTTGGAATTTCTCAACAGCGGCATCAAAATCGTCAAACCCATCATGGGCGTTGCCTTCTGGGACGAAAACGTCGAAGTCAAACCCGAAGAAGTCAGCGTGCGCTTTGAAGAAGGCGTACCGGTCGCATTGAACGGCAAAGAATACGCCGACCCCGTCGAACTCTTCCTCGAAGCCAACCGCATCGGCGGCCGTCACGGTTTGGGCATGAGCGACCAAATCGAAAACCGCATCATCGAAGCCAAATCGCGCGGCATCTACGAAGCCCCGGGCATGGCATTGTTCCACATCGCCTACGAACGCTTGGTGACCGGCATCCACAACGAAGACACCATCGAACAATACCGCATCAACGGCCTGCGCCTCGGCCGCCTGCTCTACCAAGGCCGCTGGTTCGACAGCCAAGCCCTCATGTTGCGCGAAACCGCCCAACGCTGGGTCGCCAAAGCCATTACCGGCGAAGTAACCCTCGAATTGCGCCGTGGCAACGACTACTCGATTCTGAACACCGAATCGCCCAACCTGACCTACCAACCCGAACGCCTGAGCATGGAAAAAGTCGAAGACGCCGCGTTCACCCCGCTCGACCGCATCGGCCAGCTCACCATGCGCAACCTCGACATCACCGACACCCGCGCCAAACTGGGTATCTACTCGCAAAGCGGCTTGTTGTCGCTGGGCGAGGGCTCGGTATTGCCACAGTTGGGCAATAAGAAATAAAGCAGCCCAGCCATTTTGAACTGTTTCAAACGGGAAAGGTCGTCTGAAATTCAGTTTTCAGACGACCCTTCTATTTTTTCCTCAAATCATTTGAAATCATGAAATTCTTCACACACTTTTATCTTGAAAACCATATGTATTTCAACGACTACTTGAAATACGTCCTGATTTTCGCCGCGCTCGTCGTCCTACTGCTCGCCGTATCGCAATACCTGCGCCACCGCATGGACACCAAATACCGCGACCTGAGCATCATTGCCCTGCTTCTGCTCATCCTCATCAGCGGCATTCAATATCTCTCATACAGCGAACGCCAAAACTTCGCTGCCGACACCTCGCGCATGGTTGGGTTTCTCAATGCTTTGATTGAAAACCAAAAAGTGGAAAAACCCGACATCAGCGTCAACAGCACGCACCTATACAACGGCATGATCGTCGGCATCAAAAACCAATACTACGAAGTCCATTTCAATCAAGACTTCTCCGCCTACACCCTGACCCCCATCAATCTGGTCAACAACAACATCGAACTTATCGACAAAGAATAACAGGACACACTCATGGAAGCATACTCCCTCCTTGCCCTCAAACTCCTTATGGGAATTTTAGGTTTGGTTTTGCAAATCAACCTTTTAGGTAAAGGCAACCTCGCCCCCACCTCCGCCATGGATCAAGTGCAAAACTATGTTCTCGGCGGCATCATCGGCGGCGTGATTTACAGCGACAGCGTCGGGCTTTTACAGTTTTTCCTCGTGCTGATTTTGTGGACGCTGTTGGTCTTGAGTCTGAAATTCATCAAAAACCACAACCACTGGGTCAAATCCGTGATTGACGGCAAATCCGTCTGGGTCATCGTCAACGGCGAAATCCAAACCGAAGAATGTATGAAAAACGGCATCAGCGCACATGACCTGATGTTTAAGCTCCGTGCCGCCGGCATCTACGAAATCTCTGCCGTCAAACGCGCCGTCATGGAGCAAAACGGCCAGCTCGCCGTCATTCAGTACGGCGACGAAAGCCTGCGTTACCCCCTGATTACCGACGGGCAAATCGACCATGACATCTTAGAAATCATCAAGCGCGACGACGAGTGGCTGAAGCAGGAACTTGACCGCCTCCATCTTGATGCCTCGAAAGTCTATATCGGCGAATACATCGACGGGAAATTGGTGGCACACCCTTATCCTTCTTAATTTATAGTGGATTAAATTTAAATCAGGACAAGGCGACGAAGCCGCAGACAGTACAGATAGTACGGCAAGGCGAGGCAACGCCGTACTGGTTTAAAGTTAATCCACTATAAAAAAAACAAAGGTCGTCTGAAACCTAGACTGGATTTCAGACGACCTTTTTGCATCAACCCCAAATGACGCAGGTCTTGCTGTTTTTGTTAATCGCGATATTCAAACGACGTCCCCAAAAACTGCTCTAAGGCAGAAACATGGGAATGATGCGGGTTTTTGACGGCAGTCAGCAGTAAAACGCTGCCGTGTTGCCGTTCCAACTCCAAGAGCTGCCTAATGGCGGTTTGTTCGGTATCGCCGTGCAGCTCCTCATGGTAACGGCTGACGAAACCGTCAAAATGTTCAGCCGGATTCTCATGATACCAGCGGCGCAGGTTTGCACTGGGGGTGATGTCTTTGAGCCAGAGCGCCGTAGCAAAGACCTCTTTGCGGATGCCACGCGGATAGAGGCGGTCGATAAAGACTGCGGTTTGTTCGGGGTCGGGCCGGTATGCGTAAATGCGCTGTACGATAAACATGTTTGCTTGTTTCCAATGGATTCAGGTCGTCTGAATGTTCAGACGACCTGATGTTTTATTTTAATAGTTTGAAAAAAGACAGGCAGGAACGCCCACCTTGCAGTTTATCTGCCTCAAGCGTAATGGATGCCCAAGACTTTGGCGTTGTGGCTGATGATTTCTTCGGCGAGCTGCGGGTTGTCGTTGAGCTTGATGCCGAAGCCGGGAACAAGCTCTTTCAGACGACCTTCCCATGAGGAAATGCGGCTTGGGAAGCATTGGTGGATGAGCTTGATCATCAAGGGTACGGCGGTTGATGCGCCGGGGGATGCGCCCAAGAGTGCGGCGAGCGAGCCGTCAGCGTGGGCGACGATTTCGGTGCCAAATTGGAGGACGCCGCCTTTTTCAGGGTCTTTTTTGATGATTTGAACGCGTTGTCCTGCGGTGATGAGTTCCCAGTCGTCAGGGTTTGCTTCGGGGTAGTATTCCAGCAGGGAGGCGAAGCGTTCTTCTTTGGTTTTGCGCAATTCGCCCAAGAGGTATTTGGTCAGGGGCATATTTGCCCAGCCGGCGCGCAGCATGGGGTAGAGGTTGTCCAAGTGGATGGACAGGGGTAAATCCATGAGCGAACCTTGTTTGAGGAAGTTGGAGCGGAAGCCTGCGTAAGGGCCGAACATGAGGTGGCGTTTGCCGTCCACGTTGCGGGTGTCGAGGTGCGGGACAGACATGGGCGGCGCGCCGACGGAGGCTTGTCCGTACACTTTGGCGTTGTGCTGCGCGGCGGTTTCGGGATTGCTGTTGCGGAAGAACAGTCCGGAAACGGGGAAGCCGCCGTAGCCTTTGCCTTCGGGGATGCCGGATTTTTGCAGCAGGGTCAGTGCGCCGCCGCCTGCGCCGAGGAAGAGGAAGCGGGTGCGGAGGGTGAGCTGTCCGTCGGGGTTGCGGGTATCGCTGGTTTTGAGTACCCATGCGCCGTCGGATTCGCGTTTGATGTCGTCGACGTGGCGGTTGAACTCGGTTTTGACGCCTTTTTCGCGCAGGTATTGCACTATTTGGCGGGTCAGGCTGCCGAAATCGACGTCCGTGCCTTCGGCGGAGTAGTTGGCGGCGACGGGTTGGCCTTCTTTACGGCCGTTGATGACCAGCGGCGCCCATTCGGCGATTTTGGCGCGGTCGGTGGAGAATTCCATCCGTTCAAAGAGTTTTTGGGATTTGAAGGCGTCGAAACGTTTTTGCAGGTAGTCGCAATGGTCGGTGTTCATGACCAGCGACATATGCGGGACGGTATGGATGAAGGAGTTGTCGGTGATTTTGCCTTCTTCGACAAGCGATGACCAGAACTGGCGGCTGATGTGGAATTGTTCGGCAATATTGAGGGCGCGGGTCGGGTCGATGGTGCCGTCTGCGCCGAGCGGGGCGTAATTGAGTTCGCATAACGCGGAATGCCCTGTGCCGGCGTTGTTCCAAGCGTTTGACGATTCCAACGCTACGTCTTCCAAGCGTTCGATAAGGGTGATTTCCCAAGACGGTTCGAGTTCTTTGAGCAAAACGCCCAAAGTCGCGCTCATAATGCCTCCACCCACCAAGACAACATCTGTTGCTTCAGCCATGGTTGTACTCCTAGAAACAGGCATATCCTGCCTTTATGATTATCCGTTGTATTACGAACGCCTGTTTCGGCGGTAAAACCTGCTGGCGCGGTGTTTTTGGCGTGGAAGATTGCGCGCGGGTTTTACGTTTTGAACCGATGTTAAACCGTTCATAATATGTTATTGAGAATTTAGTGGATTTTTCTGAGAATTGCAAAGATTTTCTGTTTGGATTTACATAAACGCGGTTTGAAAAGGTCGTCTGAAACATTCAGATGACCTTTATTTATCAGGGTATTGGCGGTGTCACACCTTATTTCATTAATTTTTTAAAGACTTCAGATTGTCAGCAAGATGGACGTGTTTTGATGAAAAAATGAAGAAGAAAACGTTTTTTCAGGACGCGTCATAAGCTGCCGCTTTTTTGAGCAGTTTTACCCTTGCCTGCGGCCATTCTTCGCGCAATAGGCTGTATTCCACCGTATCGCGCACGCTGCCGTCTTTGCGCAGCTTGTGGCAGCGCAAGATGCCGTCTTGGTGTGCGCCCAGGCGTTCGATGGCGCGTTGGGAGGCGGTGTTGAGGTTGTCGGTCTGCCAGCAGACGCAGCGGCAATTCAAAGTGTCGAAGACGTAGTCGAGCAACATGATTTTGCAGGCGGTATTGATGCGCGTGCGCCGTGCCGACAGGGCGTACCATGTGAAACCGATGTAGAGGCGTGGGATGGCGGGGTCGATGTGGTAAAGCGAAGTCGAGCCGACGATTTTGCCTGTGTCTTCGTCGATGACGGCAAAGGCAAGGCGGGTTTGCGTGGCGGTGCGGATGTAGTCCGCCACTTGGTCAGGTTCGGGTGCGGTGGTTACGTTCAGCTTCCAAACTTCGCCGTCGCAAACTGCTTCGCGCAAACCAGCTTCGTGTGCCGCCGTCAAAGGTTCGAGACGGACGCGGTCGAAGGACAAAACTGGAGCGGATGAGAAATCAGTCATGGGGTTTCCTTTGTATTTAATGGTTTGAGTTTTCAGACGACCTTTTATAGTGTCTTAAACGGGGGTCGTCTGAAAACTATTGGTCAATGATGTTTGAACACCAGCACGCCCGACTCCGATACAAACCCGTCCAGCGGCAGATCGTGCGGTTCGTGCGGCAGCGTGTCAACCAGTTGGCAATCGAAGCCTACGCCTATGGTTTTTGCCTGTAAACGGTATTTCATCGCCGCGAGCGTGGCGTCGTAATAGCCGCCAGCCTGCCCCAAGCGGTAGCCCTCGCGGTCTATGCCGACAATCGGGACGAACAATATCGATAAACCGTGTACGCGGATTTTGCGCCCTGCAAACTGTGGTACGTTCAACTTCGCCCTGCCGCGTTTGCGCTCCTGTTTCGCTCCGTCGTCAGGGTAGGGCGTGAACCACATCCGCCGCGAACGCGGTTCGATATAAGGCAGATAGAGTTTGGCGCCGCGTTTTTGCGCTGCTCGGACAAAGCCGTTCAGCCGCAGCTCGCTGCCCATCGGCCAATACACGCCGATCTTTCGCCCCTTCTTGATATAACGTTTGAGCAGGCGGTTAACCGTTTGCCCCGCCGCCAACCGCCCTTGATGCCCCATCTGCGCGCGGGCGCGGCGCAATTCTCGGCGCAGGGCGTGTTTTTCCTCATTCCTCATTTCAGACGACCTTTTGAGTGTTGTTGTAGAATACGGCGATTATAAACGCTCCGTTAACATCAAAACAGGATTCCGCCATGTGGCATATTGTCCTTATCGGCTACCTCTTCGTCGCCGTCATGTATTCCGCCGCGCAACCGAGCATTGCGCGTGCGCTGATTTATTTGGTTTTTTGGGCAGTATTGCCCGTCGCGTTTACCGTTTTCACCGTCACCATCCGCCGCCGCAACCGCCTGATGAAGCAGCAGGAAAAGGAAGCATTCGAACAAAGCCGCCGCACAGCCGGACAAGAAGGCGGCAAACACGACGGCAGTGCATAAAATCCCTTTTCAGACGACCCCTTATCCGCTATAATCCGTCAGTTTTCCATTTCGGAAACGCACTTTTTTAAAACTTATGCCCACTTTCGCCGAAGGGTGCTTGACAATAGGCGCAGCCTATCAAGTTCTATGCGATTGAATGTGTGCTCTTAACCCTTTCAAGGAAATAAAATGTCTCAAATTACTATGCGTCAGATGATTGAAGCCGGCGTTCACTTCGGCCACCAAACCCGTTTCTGGAACCCGAAAATGGCACAATACATTTTCGGTGCGCGCAACAAAATCCACATCGTAAACCTGGAAAAAACCCTGCCGATGTTCCAAGAAGCGCAAGAAGCCGTACGCCGTCTGGTTGCCAACAAAGGCACCGTGCTGTTCGTCGGCACCAAACGCCAGGCGCGTGAAATCATCCGCGAAGAAGCTACCCGCGCCGGTATGCCTTTCGTCGATCACCGTTGGTTGGGCGGTATGCTGACCAACTACAAAACCGTTAAGCAATCCATCAAACGCCTGGAAGAAAAAACCGCTGCTTTGGAAAACGCTGCCGAAGGCGGTTTCAACAAAAAAGAAATTCTGGAAATGCAACGCGACGTTGAAAAACTGGAACGTTCTTTGGGCGGTATCAAAAACATGAAAGGCCTGCCTGACGCGATTTTCGTTATCGACACCGGCTACCAAAAAGGTACTCTGGTCGAGGCTGAAAAACTGGGCATCCCCGTTATCGCCGTAGTCGATACCAACAACAGCCCTGACGGCGTGAAATATGTTATCCCCGGTAACGATGACTCCGCCAAAGCCATCCGCCTCTACTGCCGCGGCATCGCCGACGCAGTTTTGGAAGGCAAAAACCAAGCGCTGCAAGAAACCGTAGCTGCTGCCCAAGAAGCTGCCGCCGAGTAATCCGGCAAACCGAAGAGGGGCGTTATGCCCCTTTTCTCAAATCCCGTTCTGAAAAGCCTTTTCAGACGACCCCATTCCCAAACACGGATACCCCGTGTTTCCCCAAAATCTAGGAGATTCAAAATGGCAGAAATTACTGCAAAAATGGTTGCCGACCTGCGCGCCGCTACCGGCCTGGGCATGATGGAATGCAAAAAAGCCTTGGTTGAAGCCGAAGGCAACTTCGAAAAAGCCGAAGAAATCCTGCGCATCAAATCCGGCGCGAAAGCCGGCAAACTGGCTGGCCGTACCGCTGCCGAAGGCGTATTGGCTTACGCCATCAACGGCAATGTCGGTGCATTGGTTGAAGTAAACTGCGAAACCGACTTCGTTGCCAAAGACGCAGGCTTCGTAGAATTCGCCAACTTCGTTGCGAAAACCGCTGCCGAGAAAAAACCGGCTACCGTTGAAGAACTGAGCGAACTGGTTGAAGCAGAACGCAAAGCCATCATCGCCAAATTGGGCGAGAACATGTCTGTCCGCCGCTTCCAAGTGATCGACACCGCCAACCAACTGGTTGCCTACATCCACGGTGCATTGGCTACCGAAGGCGTATTGGTTGAGTTCAAAGGTTCTGAAGACGTAGCGCGTAAAATCGGTATGCACATCGTTGCCGCTAAGCCGCAATGCGTAACCGAAGCCGAAGTAGATGCCGAAACCATCGAAAAAGAACGCCACATCTACACCGAGCAAGCCATCGCTTCCGGCAAACCTGCCGACATCGCCGCTAAAATGGTTGAAGGCCGTATCCGCAAATTCTTGGCTGAAATCACTCTGAACGGTCAAGCATTCGTGATGAACCCTGACCAAACCGTTGCCCAATTCGCTAAAGAAAACGGTACCGAAGTTATCAGCTTCGTACGTTACAAAGTAGGCGACGGTATCGAAAAAGCCGTTGTCGACTACGCAGCCGAAGTTGCCGCTGCTGCTAAAGTGTAAGGCAGAGATGAAAAAGAAAGCACCTGGATTCCAAACGAATCAGGGTGCTTTTTTTTGAGAGCTACACTGTTTAGAATACTGTTGGAAATAGAATATTTCATCATAATCAACACATAATAATTTATCCAAACCCATACACCCACGGAAAACGCGTTACCCTGTCAGCCAAACATCCGGAAAGGTCGTCTGAAAAATCAGACGCCCTTTCCCCGAATTGAAGCAGCGCCACAGGATGAACTGAACATTTGGAATGAATGGTCGGTTCGTTCTGAATAATCAGCGCTATCCACCCAAAGAAAGCAAGGTATCCCATGACACAGCAAATCAAATACAAACGCGTATTACTGAAACTCTCTGGCGAATCCCTGATGGGTTCCGATCCTTTCGGCATCAACCACGACACCATCGTCCAAACCGTCGGTGAAATCGCCGAAGTCGTCAAAATGGGCGTACAAGTCGGCATCGTTGTCGGCGGCGGCAACATCTTCCGCGGCGTATCCGCCCAAGCAGGCAGCATGGACCGCGCCACCGCCGACTACATGGGCATGATGGCGACCGTGATGAACGCGTTGGCACTCAAAGACGCATTTGAAACCCTCGGCATCAAAGCGCGCGTACAATCTGCGCTTTCCATGCAGCAAATCGCCGAAACCTACGCCCGCCCCAAAGCCATCCAATACCTTGAAGAAGGCAAAGTCGTCATCTTCGCCGCCGGTACCGGCAACCCGTTCTTCACCACCGACACCGCCGCCGCCCTGCGCGGAGCAGAAATGAACTGCGACGTCATGCTCAAAGCCACCAACGTGGACGGCGTTTATACCGCAGACCCGAAAAAAGACCCGTCCGCGACGCGCTACGAAACCATCACCTTTGACGAAGCTTTGAACAAAAACCTCAAAGTCATGGACGCGACCGCCTTCGCCCTCTGCCGCGAACGCAAACTCAACATCGTCGTCTTCGGCATCGCCAAACAAGGCTCGCTCAAACGCGTCATTACCGGCGAAGACGAAGGCACGCTGGTTCACTGCTGATTCCCATCGGGTAATGTATTGAAGTGATTTGATAAGGTAAAAGGTCGTCTGAAAACCTGAAACTGGGTTTTCAGACGACCTTTTGGATGGTTGGGCAACATAAGAATCAGGCAGTGAAGCAAAGTTTTTGCATCTACTCTACATTTGCCCGTCTGGAGACTGAGTTGCCTAGATTTGCATATTCTGTCGTACAATACGCGCTTTCAGACGACGTTTGGGCTTTTGAAGGAATAAAACGGATGAATTTGTTAGGGGCTTTGGCCAAGGTCGGCAGCTTGACGATGGTGTCGCGCATACTTGGATTTGTGCGCGATACGGTAATTGCCCGAGCGTTTGGTGCAGGTATGGCGACCGACGCCTTTTTTGTGGCGTTCAAACTGCCGAACCTGCTGCGCCGCGTATTTGCGGAAGGGGCGTTTGCACAGGCTTTCGTGCCGATTTTGGCGGAATATAAGGAAACGCGTTCGAAAGAGGCGACGGAGGCGTTTATCCGCCATGTGGCGGGGATGCTGTCGTTTGTCCTGGTGATTGTTACCGCGCTGGGTATTCTTGCCGCGCCTTGGGTGATTTGGGCTTCCGCGCCCGGCTTTGCCAAGGATGCGGACAAATTCCAGCTTTCCATCGATTTGCTGCGGATTACGTTTCCTTATATCTTATTGATTTCGTTGTCTTCCTTTGTCGGTTCGATACTGAATTCTTATCATAAGTTCAGCATTCCTGCGTTTACGCCGACGTTTTTGAATATTTCTTTTATCGTCTTTTCGCTGTATTTCATACCCTATTTTGATCCGCCCGTTACCGCGCTGGCTTGGGCAGTTTTTGTCGGCGGGATTTTGCAGCTCGGCTTCCAACTGCCTTGGTTGGCGAAACTGGGCTTTTTGAAACTGCCTAAGCTGAATTTTCAAGATAGGGCAGTCAATCGCGTGATGAAACAGATGGCGCCTGCGATTTTGGGCGTGAGCGTGGCGCAGATTTCTTTGGTGATCAACACGATTTTTGCTTCTTATCTGCAATCGGGCAGCGTTTCGTGGATGTATTACGCCGACCGCCTGATGGAGCTGCCCAGCGGCGTTTTGGGGGCTGCGCTCGGTACGATTTTGCTGCCGACTTTGTCCAAACATGCGGCCAATCAGAATACGGAGCAGTTTTCCGGCCTGCTCGACTGGGGTTTGCGCCTGTGTATGCTGCTGACCCTGCCGGCGGCGGTCGGTCTGGCGGTGTTGTCGTTTCCGTTGGTGGCGACGCTGTTCATGTACCGAGAATTCACGCTGTTTGACGCGCAGATGACGCAACATGCGCTGATTGCCTATTCTTTCGGTTTAATCGGCTTAATCATGATTAAAGTGTTGGCACCTGGTTTCTATGCGCGGCAAAACATCAAAACGCCGGTCAAAATTGCCATCTTTACGCTCGTTTGCACGCAGTTGATGAACCTTGCCTTTATCGGCCCTCTGAAACACGTCGGGCTTTCGCTTGCCATCGGTTTGGGCGCGTGTATCAATGCGGGATTGTTGTTTTACCTGTTGCGCAAACATGGTATTTACCAACCCGGTAAAGGGTGGGGGAGTTTTCTGGGTAAAATGCTGCTGTCGCTTGTCGTGATGGGTGGCGGATTGTGGGCGGCGCAGGCTTATCTGCCGTTTGAGTGGGTGCATGTCGGCGGTTTACATAAAGCTGGTCAGTTGTGCATTCTGGTGGCGATAGGTGCCGGTTTGTATTTCGTTTCGCTGGCTGCTCTGGGTTTCCGACCGAGGGATTTCAAACGGGTGGAAACTCGCTAGAGGCTGTTAAGACGTAAAAGAGGTCGTCTGAAAACCTATATCCAAGGTGAACTGCACCCCAAAAGTTGGACACCCCCCCTCCAACTTACAAGGTGCAGTTTTTTTATGACCAAATATACATTACACTTCAAATACCAAGCCGTACTCTACTACCTGCATATACGCAGCCAACAGCGTACCGCAGACCACTACGGCATCTCCCGAACCCACCTGCGGCGATGGATACGCGCCTATCAGGAAGGCGGCATCGGCGCACTCGAACATCCCCAATCCAAAACCATGCCCCAACACCACAAAAACCCCTTCATCGCCGACAAACCCGACAACGAAAAAACACAGGCAGAGCTTATCGAAGAGTTGTGCTATATGCGCGCAGAGGTTGCCTACCTAAAGGAGTTAAAAGCCCTCAGCCAAAAGCGGACCGAAAAGGACAAAGCCAAACCGTCCAAACACTGAGGGCGCAACACCCGCTCAAATACCTGCTGCACATCGCACACCTGCCAAAAGCAGCTTTTACTACCACCACCAAGACCGACCCGACCCCGACGCAGCCGACAAAGCCCTCCTTGTCGAAACCTACCGGCGGCATAAAGGACGCTACGGGCAAAGGCGCATTGCCGCAGCATTGGGTTGGAACCGCAAAAAAGCAGCGCGGCTGATGAGGCAGCTAGGACTGAAAGCCCTCATACGGGCGAAAAAAGCCTACCGCCATCCCGCCATGGGCGAGATATCGGAACACCTCCTCAAACGCCTATTCACAGCCGAAAAGCCCAACGAGAAATGGCTGACCGACGTGACCGAACTCAAAGGAAAGGACGGCAAACTGTACCTCTCGCCAATCTTGGACCTGTTCAACCGAGAAATCGTCGCCTACGCCATGAGCCGCAATGCTAACAGCGAAATGGTGAAGGAAATGCTCGAAAAAGCCGCACCCCGGCTGACCGGCGAAGGAACGATGCTTCATTCGGACCAAGGCGTGCTGTACCGTACGGCGGGATATAGGGAATTGCTTGCGGAGCATTCCATGGTTCAAAGCATGTCGCGAAAGGCGAATTGTTGGGACAATGCACCGATGGAAAGCTTCTTTGCGGTGTTGAAGACAGAGTGTTTCTATAACGCAGGTGAATTGACGGTGGACGAATTGATGAAGCAGATAGATGACTATATGGATTACTACAACCGGGAGCGTTGCAGTTTGAAATTGAAAAAGCTGAGTCCTGTCGCATACAGAACCCAGCTTGCACAGAGTGCCTGAATAGGCTTTTATGAGTGTCCAAGATTTGGGGGCCAGTTCAAGGTTTTCAGACGACCTTTTTTCATGGCGGCAAACTTACGCAACCGCAGGAGCGACAGCTTTCACATAATTCAACGCGATAAACTGCTTTTCGGGATCAAGCTCGGTGATTTTGAGCAGGACTTGCGTTTTAGGCAGCGCGTCAAACGGGATGCCGGTGGCGCGCGTTACTAGAGGCAGGCCTTCGATGCGGACGAGGTCTTCTTTGAGGATGGTTGCGGTCAGCTCGCTTGTGCCTTGCTGTTGCAGGTACACGAGGCTCCAGTAGGCTTCCATCTGCCGTTGGAAATCGGCGTAGGCGGCGTAGGCGGTGTCGAAATCGCGCAGTGCGGCGAAGAGTTCGGCATCGCTTTGCTGGAAGAGCGGCTCGGCGGAGTCGTCTATCAAGCTGAGGAGTTGTTTTTGGTTGATGTAGTCGGCGGCACGACGCAGCGGCGAGGTGAACCAGCCGTAATGCTGCACACCCATGCCGATGTGCGGCTCGGATTTGGTGCTCATGCGCACTTTTCCGGCGGGTTGGACGCGGAAGAGGCCGGGCAGGTCGTTATCATGGAGCATCTGCGCCCAAGTGCTGTTGGTGAGTATCATCATTTCGCTGACCAGCATGTCGATGGGCGAACCGCGTTCGCGGCGGACGACGGAGACTTTGCCTTCCTCATCCAATTCAATGCTGTAATCGTATTGCGGCGCGCGGTCGGGTTCGTATTTGCCGCGTGCTTTTTGCAGGGCGACGGCGAATTGATAGAACCAAATCAGGTCTTGATGATGGGCGAACATCATTTCGCCGGCTTCGTCCAAGCCGGTTTCGGCGTTGAAATGCGGCTCGATGGTTTGGATGCGCAGGTTTTCGGCGATGTTGACGGCTTCGATTTTGCAGGTCGGCTCGCCGACGTTGAATTCGCTGTCCACATCGAAATAAATGCTGACGGCAGGGCGGTACGCGCCCGCATCGAGGCTGAACGCGGCAATCCAGTTTTCAGGCAGCATGGTGATTTTGCCGCCGGGGAAATAGACCGTGCTCAAGCGTTCCATAATGTTTTTTTCCATTTTGTCGCCTGGTTTAATGGAGAGCGACGGCGCGGCGATGTGGATGCCGACGCGCTTCTTGCCGTTGCCCAAGTCGGTCAGGCTCAAGGCATCGTCCACTTCGGTGGTCGATTCGTCGTCAATGGAAAAGGCGGTAACGTCGGCTTTGGGTAAGTCGAGCATTTCAGGCAGGGGGAGGTCGGGGAAACCTGTTCCTTTGGGGAAGTATTTGATTTCAAAGCCGTCTTGCAGATATTGGGGAATGGACGTAATGCCGCCTGTTTTTTTCGCCAATTCGTAGGCGGAGGTCTTCAGCGCGTCGGCAGCTTTGGTAAAGGCTTTGTAGGTTAGCGACTGCTTGTCGGGTGCGTGCAGGATGGTTTTCAAATCCGCCGCAATTTCAGACGGCATCTCGCCGCGTTTCAAGGCTTCCGCCCAAGCGTCGATTTGTGCGTCTTGCTGTTTTTTGCGTTCGATGGCGGCAAGTGCTTGTTTCAAAGTTTCTTCGGGCGCGGCTTTGAACACGCCTTTGGCTTTTTTGTAGAAATACATCGGCGCGGCGTAAAGCGCAATCAAGGTCGCCGCCAGCTCGGTTTTGGTCGGTGCATGGCCGTAATATTCTTCGGCAATCGCCTCGGCGGAAAATTCTTCTTCGCCGCATACTTCCCACAATAAATCGGTATCGATGTCCGCCGCCTGCGCCTGCGCGTTCTCCAAAAACGCCGCCATATCGCCGTCAAACTCGGTAAAGACGTTGTTCGCCTTCACTTTGGTGCGTTTGCCGTGTTGGGTATCGACTTGGTAGGTGGCGTCGTTTTTTTGGACGATGGCGGCGACTTTGAATTGGCCGGACTCTTCGTAAAAGATATTCATGTATTGCTGCTGTCAGATTGAAATGGGAAACGGGCGATTTTAGCAGATTCTTGTTGATAAAGACGGACAAAAGGTCGTCTGAAAAGCGAATCTGGTCTATTTGAAGGTATTGTTGTATTGAGGAAGGCGATGACTGATACGTTTTGTGTCAGTTTTTTATGATGTATTGTGTAAGTAGAGGAAATGAGGTTGGTATATTATAAAACACAAATAAGAATCGTTATCATAAACTTATTGAATTTATTAGGATTTTTTTAACAGTTGACCGACATTTACCTTTAAATGGATTTTGAAATTCGATAAAATAGCAGGATATTAAGATTTGTCTGTCAACCAGTTAGGCATAAACCATGTTGGCCAGTTACTTTCCCGTCCTCGTATTCATCCTCGTCGGCCTGGCAGCCGGCGTGCTGTTTATCCTGCTCGGCACGATTTTAGGTCCGAAACACCACTACGCCGAAAAAGACGCGGCTTACGAATGTGGTTTCGAAGCCTTTGAAAACGCCAGAATGAAGTTTGACGTGCGTTATTATCTCGTCGCCATCCTGTTCATCCTCTTCGATTTGGAGGTTGCGTTTATGCTGCCGTGGGCGGTGGTGTTCAAAGAATTGGGCGCATACGGCTTCTGGTCTATGCTGGTGTTTATCGTCGTTCTGACGGTAGGCTTTGTTTACGAATGGAAAAAAGGTGCGCTGGAATGGGAATAGAAGGCGTTTTGAAAAAAGGTTTCATCACGACCAGCGCGGATACGGTGCTGAACTATATGCGTACCGGTTCGTTGTGGCCGGTTACTTTCGGTTTGGCCTGCTGCGCCGTGGAAATGATGCACGCGGGTATGGCGCGTTACGATCTTGACCGTTTCGGCATTATTTTCCGTCCGTCTCCCCGTCAGGCAGACCTGATGATTGTGGCGGGTACGCTCACCAACAAAATGGCGCCCGCCCTGCGCCGCGTGTACGACCAGCTCGCTGAGCCGCGTTGGGTATTGTCTATGGGTTCGTGTGCCAACGGTGGCGGCTACTATCATTATTCTTATTCCGTCGTGCGCGGTGCTGACCGTGTCGTGCCGGTAGACGTTTATGTGCCGGGTTGCCCGCCGACTGCGGAAGCTCTGATTTACGGCCTGATGCAGCTCCAACAAAAAATCAAGCGCACTTCCACCATCGCGCGGGACGAGTAGGGGAGGGAACGATATGGCAAGCATTCAAAACTTATACGAAACCGTCAGCCGCGTTTTGGGCAATCAGGCAAGCAAAGTTATTTCCGCTTTGGGTGAGATTACCGTCGAGAGTCTGCCTGAACATTATGTTTCAGTGATGACCACGCTGCGCGACCATGAAGAACTGCATTTCGAGCTTCTGGTTGATTTGTGCGGCGTCGATTACAGCACTTACAAAAACGAAGCATGGCAGGGCAAACGCTTCGCCGTTGTCAGCCAGCTTCTTTCCGTTAAAAACAATCAGCGCATCCGCGTGCGCGTCTGGGTTTCAGACGACCATTTCCCCGTGGTCGAATCCGTGGTTCCCGTTTACAACAGCGCGGATTGGTACGAGCGCGAAGCCTTCGATTTGTACGGCATCATGTTCAACAATCATCCCGACCTGCGCCGCATCCTGACTGATTACGGCTTCGTCGGACATCCGTTCCGCAAAGACTTCCCGATTTCCGGCTATGTGGAAATGCGTTACGACGAAGAGCAAAAACGCGTGATTTACCAACCCGTTACCATCGAGCCGCGCGAAATCACGCCGCGTATCGTCCGTGAGGAGAACTACGGTGGCCAATAAATTAAGAAACTACACCATCAACTTCGGTCCGCAACACCCTGCGGCGCACGGCGTATTGCGCATGATTTTGGAGTTGGACGGCGAACAAATCGTCCGTGCCGACCCGCATATCGGCCTCTTGCACCGAGGCACAGAGAAACTGGCGGAAACCAAAACCTACCTGCAAGCCCTGCCTTATATGGACAGACTGGACTACGTTTCCATGATGGTCAACGAGCAGGCATACTGCTTGGCGGTAGAAAAACTCGCCGGAATTGATGTGCCTATCCGCGCCCAATACATCCGCGTCATGTTTGCCGAAGTAACGCGCATCCTCAATCACCTGATGGGCATCGGTTCGCACGCATTCGACATCGGCGCGATGACCGCCATCCTTTACGCCTTCCGCGACCGCGAAGAGCTGATGGACTTGTACGAAGCCGTTTCCGGCGCGCGTATGCACGCAGCCTACTTCCGTCCCGGTGGCGTTTACCGCGACCTGCCCGACTTCATGCCCAAATACGAGAGCAGCAAATTCCGCAACGCCAAAGTATTGAAGCAGCTCAACGAATCCCGCGAAGGTACCATGCTCGACTTCATCGACGCCTTCTGCGAACGTTTCCCCAAAAACATCGACACACTCGAAACCCTCCTGACCGACAACCGCATCTGGAAACAGCGTACCGTCGGCATCGGCGTCGTCTCCCCCGAGCGCGCCATGCAAAAAGGCTTTACCGGCGTCATGCTGCGCGGTTCGGGCGTGGAATGGGACGTACGTAAGAAACAACCGTATGAAGTGTACGACCAAATGGATTTCGACATCCCCGTCGGCGTCAACGGCGACTGCTACGACCGCTACCTCTGCCGCATGGAAGAAATGCGCCAATCCGTACGCATTATCAAACAATGTGCCGACTGGCTGCGCGTCAATCCCGGCCCGGTCATTACCACAAACCACAAATTCGCCCCGCCCAAGCGCACCGAAATGAAAACAGGCATGGAAGACCTGATTCACCATTTCAAACTCTTTACCGAGGGTATGCACGTTCCCGAGGGCGAGACCTACACCGCTGTCGAACACCCGAAAGGCGAGTTCGGCGTTTACATCATTTCAGACGGCGCAAACAAACCATACCGCCTGAAAATCCGCGCACCCGGCTTCGCCCACCTGCAAGGCATGGACGAAATGGCAAAAGGCCACATGCTCGCCGACGTCGTCGCCATTATCGGTACGCAGGACATCGTATTCGGGGAGGTTGACCGATAATGTTATCCGCAGAATCCTTAAAACAAATCGACATCGAGTTGGCGAAATATCCCGCCGACCAACGCCGTTCCGCCATCATGGGTGCGTTGCGTATCGCCCAAACCGAAAAAGGCTGGCTCGCCCCCGAAACCATCGCCTTTGTTGCCGACTACATCGGCATCACGCCGGCGCAGGCATACGAAGTCGCCACTTTCTACAATATGTACGACCTTGAGCCGGTCGGCAAATACAAACTGACCGTCTGCACCAACCTTCCCTGCGCCCTGCGCGGCGGCATGGATACCGGCGAATACCTGAAGAAAAAACTCGGTATCGGCTACGGAGAAACTACGCCTGACGGCAAATTCACCCTCGTCGAAGGCGAGTGCATGGGCGCATGCGGTGACGCTCCCGTTATGCTGGTCAACAACCACAGCATGTGCAGCTTCATGACCGAAGAAGCCATCGAAGCCAAACTCGCCGAGCTGGCACAAAAGGCCGTCTGAAAAAGCAGCCTAAAAACCGTGGTTCTTTAGTATTTAACCTGTTGGTTTAGTAACATAGATTAATCTTGTTATTAATTTTAAAATTTTTTAGGAGGTTATTTTATGAGTAAAACAAATTGGCTTAATCTTCGCTCTGACATTGAATCATTATATGAACACCCTTGTTGGGAAGGATTTGGTTTATATATAAAAACTGGAATCATCTATGGTTTTTTGGATGGGAACGGTGATGTGGTTCTGGATAGATTGCAAGATGTAGCAAGAGCAAGGCAGGAATTTCAATCTGTTAAACCCAAAAATCCATCCGATTGGTGCAATTATTTAAATTCACAATATGGTGCAGGTTTGGATTGTGATGCTTTTAGTGTTGAAACTGTTTCTGAAATAAGTTTGCTTGATAGGATTAAAAAAATCCTAGGTGTATTGAAGTAACTTAGGGTGTTATAGCGATTGCAGGTTTTGATCAAACACAGGTGGCCTGAAAGCTCAAGCTACTCGACGGAAGTCATTCCCGCCTGCGCGGGAATGACGGCCGGAGAATAAAGTAGGGTGTGTGGCGCAGCCACGCACGCGGGTAAATTGAAAAGGCTGTAAGGCGGCATCAGGCAGCTTGAAACCGTAGAACCGACAGCAATCCGTCCCCTCTTTCGCTTGCGGGGGAGGGCTAGGGAGGGGCAGCGAGGCAACAGAAACTGCTGCCACATCCGCAAACAAAAAAGCGTTTCCGCAGACCCCCCCACCCCGCCGCTCCCCCCGCAAAGCAGGGGAGGGGGAACAGAGAAACCGCCGTTTTCAGACGGCCTTAAAGGCAGCCTGAAACCAAACAGGCCGTCTGAAAGGCGGCCCGAACCGAACAAACCAAACCAAACAAACCCGAGCAAGCAACATGGCTATTTACCAATCAGGCGTGATTTTTGACCAAGTGGATACCGCCAATCCCGACTGCTGGACATTGGACGAATACGTCAAACGCGGCGGTTACAGCGCGCTGCGTAGAATCCTGTCCGAAAACATCTCGCAAACCGACGTAATTGACGAAGTCAAAACTTCCGGTCTGCGCGGGCGCGGCGGTGCGGGCTTTCCGACCGGCTTGAAATGGAGCTTTATGCCCCGTTCCTTCCCCGGTGAAAAATACGTCGTCTGCAACACAGACGAAGGCGAACCGGGTACGTTCAAAGACCGCGACATCATCATGTTCAACCCCCATGCCCTGATTGAAGGCATGATTATCGCCGGTTACGCAATGGGCGCGAAAGCGGGCTACAACTACATTCACGGCGAAATTTTCGAAGGTTATCAACGCTTTGAAGCCGCACTCGCCCAGGCGCGCGCCGCAGGTTTTTTGGGTAAAAATATTTTAGGTTCGGACTTCGAATTCGAACTCTTCGCCCACCACGGCTACGGCGCATACATTTGCGGCGAAGAAACCGCATTGCTCGAATCGCTGGAAGGCAAAAAAGGCCAGCCGCGCTTCAAACCGCCGTTCCCCGCCTCGTTTGGCCTGTACGGCAAGCCGACCACCATCAACAATACCGAAACCTTCGCCTCCGTACCCTTTATCGTCCGCGACGGCGGTCAGACGTTTGCCGACAAAGGCATTCCGAACGCCGGTGGGACCAAACTGTTCTGCATCTCCGGCCATGTTGAGCGTCCGGGCAACTATGAAGTGCCGTTGGGCACGCCGTTTGCCGAAATCCTGAAAATGGCGGGCGGTATGCGTGGCGGCAAAAAACTCAAAGCCGTTATCCCCGGCGGTTCGTCCGCGCCCGTATTGCCTGCCGACATTATGATGCAGACCAATATGGATTACGACTCGATTTCCAAAGCCGGCTCCATGCTCGGCTCCGGCGCGATTATCGTGATGGACGAAGACGTGTGCATGGTCAAAGCCCTTGAGCGCCTGAGCTATTTCTACTACGACGAATCCTGCGGCCAATGCACCCCCTGCCGTGAAGGCACCGGCTGGCTCTACCGCATCGTCCACCGCATCGTAGAAGGCAAAGGCCGCATGGAAGACTTGGATTTGCTGGATTCCGTCGGCAACCAAATGGCAGGCCGCACCATCTGCGCCCTCGCCGACGCCGCCGTCTTCCCCGTTCGCAGCTTTACCAAGCATTTCCGTGATGAATTTGTGCATTACATTGAGCACGGCGGACCGATGAAGCCGAATAAGTGGTGTTGAGGTTTCAGACGACCTGAATATCGGTGTGTTTAGGATTCTCACCAGCGACTTGATTCCCTCTCCCGCTTGCGGGGGAGGGTTAGGGTGGGGGTGGTACTTGGAATATTTTGAAACAGATTTTTATACGGGCAAGATTCAGACGGCCTCCGTATAGGTCGTCTGAAAAAGATTGAGGCCAACTCGGCTATGCAGTACAGCACAAGAAATACGGCATTAAAACAGAATGTCCGTAATCTGAAGCAGAATATGACTTTGGCCGAGCAGAAATTGTGGCATCACTTGCGCGGCAAACGGTTGAACGGAATAAAATTCCGACGCCAACAGACAATAGGCGGATACATCGTCGATTTTGTCAGTATGGAGCATCGTTTGATTATTGAATTGGACGGTGGTCAACATTCGGAACAGATTGAGTATGACGAGCAGCGGACGGCGTTTTTGAATGCCCAAGGTTATTGGGTGTTGCGATTTTGGAATAATGAAGTTTTGCAGCAAACCGAAGCAGTCTTGGAAAAGATTGTCGAAATGTGCGGCGGAAAATAAGACGGCTGCAACGTTGCAAAGCCACCCCCGTCCTAGCCTTCCCCCGCCGGACGGGGGAAGGGACAGACGGTAGCAGATTTGAATGTTTCGGGTTGATTCCTGAAATAAAGCAAATATAAAACATGATATTGAAAGACATTGCGGAGGAATCTGCCACTATATGTTCTGACGGAAACTTGTTTCCTCTCCCGTACGGAGGAAAAGGGTGGTGCGATGGGTTGTACAGAATTTAGATTTTCAAAATTAAGAAACGCTTATCTTAAAAAATAAACAAGCAATAAACTTATACTTTAAAGGCTGACTGACACCTCTTTTCAGACGACCTCCAAACCATTGCAGCAGATATAAATGTTTTATGCCTAAAAAACACGCCACTTCTGATTTTCCGCCTGCATTGTTTCCCTATTTGGAAAACGTGGGAGATGAAATACTGCGCCGTATCAGTATGGCGGATTATGGAATGGAGGCAGATCGGCATTTCCATGAACTACAACAGGTTTTGCATCGGCAGAACGGTTATTTGTCCGACGGACAGGCTTTTTATCCTGCTGAAACAGTAGAATTGGCGGCATATAATCAACAGGATGCAGTTGCTTATACGGTCTGCCTTCTCATCTTGATACAAAGTACAGTGATGCAGACGTATTGGGCGGATTTGTCGTCTTATTGGCAAGAATATTGGAAAAACAACCGTGAGGCGTCGCCGCCGAATCTAATGAAGGAGTTGGATGCGGCATTCGCACTGGCACGGGAAAAGGGCGAATTGGATTAGCCTGTAACAAAAATTCCAAAGGCCGTCTGAAACCCATTTTTCAGACGACCTCCAGAAAAGATTATTTATCAAATACCCGTAACTAGGAACGAACCATGTTACAAATCGAAATCGACGGCAAACAGGTATCTGTGGAGCAGGGCGCGACGGTGATTGAGGCCGCGCACAAGCTCGGTACTTATATTCCGCATTTCTGTTACCACAAAAAGCTCTCCATCGCCGCCAACTGCCGTATGTGTCTGGTGGACGTGGAAAAAGCCCCCAAACCGCTGCCTGCCTGCGCTACGCCGGTAACGGACGGCATGATTGTGCGCACGCATTCGGCGAAGGCGAGGGAGGCGCAGGAAGGCGTGATGGAGTTCCTGCTCATCAACCATCCGCTCGACTGTCCGACCTGCGACCAAGGCGGCGAATGCCAGTTGCAGGATTTGGCGGTGGGCTACGGCAAAACCACCAGCCGCTACACCGAAGAAAAACGTTCCGTCGTCGGCAAAGACATGGGGCCTTTGGTTTCCGCCGAGGAAATGAGCCGCTGCATCCACTGTACCCGCTGCGTGCGATTCACCGAAGAAATCGCCGGCTTGCAGGAAATCGCGATGGCCAATCGCGGCGAACACTCCGAAATCATGCCTTTTATCGGCAAAGCGGTGGAGACCGAGCTGTCGGGCAACGTCATCGATTTGTGCCCCGTCGGCGCGCTGACCAGCAAACCGTTCCGTTTCAACGCGCGTACTTGGGAATTGAACCGCCGCAAATCCGTTTCCGCCCATGACGCTTTGGGCAGCAACCTGATTGTGCAAACCAAAGACCATACCGTCCGCCGCGTGCTGCCGCTGGAAAACGAAGCGATTAACGAATGCTGGTTGTCCGACCGCGACCGTTTCGCCTACGAAGGTCTGTATCACGAAAGTCGTCTGAAAAACCCGAAAATCAAACAGGGCGGCGAGTGGATGGACGTGGATTGGAAAACCGCGTTGGAATATGTCCGCAGCGCGATTGAATGTATCGCCAAAGACGGCAACCAAAACCAAGTCGGCATTTGGGCGAACCCGATGAATACGGTTGAAGAGCTGTATTTGGCGAAGAAATTTGCCGACGGTTTGGGCGTTAAAAACTTCGCCACCCGCCTGCGCCAACAGGACAAACGTCTTTCAGACGACCTCAATGGTGCGCAATGGCTGGGACAAAGCATCGAATCGCTGGCGGACAACGAAGCCGTACTGGTGGTCGGTGCGAACCTGCGCAAAGAGCAGCCGCTCCTGACTGCTCGTCTGCGCCGTGCAGCCAAAGAGCGCATGGCCTTGAGCGTATTGGCTAGCAGTAAAGAAGAATTGTTTATGCCGCTTCTGTCTCAGGAAGCAGTGCATCCCGACGAGTGGGCAGGTCGTCTGAAAAACCTGTCTGCCGATGCGGAACACGCGATTACCGCGAGCCTGAAAAACGCTGAAAAAGCAGCGGTGATTTTGGGCGCAGAAGTGCAAAACCATCCCGATTACGCCGCAATTTACGCCGCCGCGCAAGAGCTGGCAGACGCAACCGGTGCGGTGCTGGGCATTCTGCCGCAAGCCGCCAACAGCGTCGGTGCGGACGTATTGGGCGTGAACTTGGGTGAGAGCGTTGCCGAAATGGCAAACGCGCCGAAACAGGCAGTCTTGCTGCTCAATGTCGAGCCTGAAATCGATACAGTTGATGGCGCAAAAGCCGTAGCCGCGTTGAAACAGGCGAAAAGCGTGATGGCGTTTACGCCGTTTGTCAGCGAAACACTGCTGGACGTGTGCGACGTATTGCTGCCGATTGCGCCGTTTACCGAAACCTCAGGCAGCTTCATCAATATGGAAGGCCGTCTGCAATCCTTCCACGGTGTCGTTCAGGGCTTCGGCGATTCGCGTCCGCTGTGGAAAGTGTTGCGCGTATTGGGCAACCTGTTTGATCTGCAAGGCTTTGAATACCACGATACCGCCGCGATTCTGAAAGACGCGCTGGATGCGGAAAGCCTGCCGTCCAAACTGAACAACCGCGCCGCTTCGACTCAAAAAGATTTTCAGACGACTCCAAGCCGCCTCGTGCGCGTGGGCGGGGTCGGCATCTATCACACCGATGCCATCGTGCGCCGTTCCGCGCCGTTGCAGGCGACCAGCCATGCTGCCGTACCTGCCGCGCGTGTGAATCCGAACACATTGGCGCGCTTGGGTCTGCAAGACGGGCAAACCGCCGTCGCCAAACAAAACGGCGCAGGCGTGTCCGTGATGGTCAAAGCCGATGCTGGACTGCCTGAAAACGTGGTGCATCTGCCGCTGCATACCGAAAATGCCGCGCTGGGTGCGTTGATGGACACTATTGAACTGGCGGGAGCTTGATTATGCAGGAATGGTTCCAAAACCTCTTTGCCGCAACGCTCGGTTTGGGCGATTTGGGCATCACCGTGGGCTTGGTGGTATCCGTCATCGTGAAAATCGTGATTATCCTGATTCCGCTGATTCTGACCGTCGCCTACCTGACTTATTTCGAACGTAAAGTCATCGGCTTCATGCAGCTTCGCGTCGGCCCGAACGTAACCGGCCCGTGGGGTCTGATCCAGCCGTTTGCCGACGTGTTCAAACTCTTGTTTAAAGAGGTAACCCGTCCGAAGCTGTCAAACAAAGCCCTGTTCTATATCGGCCCGATTATGTCGCTTGCCCCGTCTTTCGCGGCGTGGGCGGTGATTCCGTTCAACGAAGAATGGGTGCTGACCAATATCAATATTGGCCTTTTGTATATCCTGATGATTACCTCGCTGTCGGTTTACGGCGTGATCATCGCGGGCTGGGCTTCCAACTCTAAATATTCGTTCTTGGGCGCAATGCGTGCTTCCGCGCAAAGTATCTCTTACGAAATCGCCATGAGCGCCGCGCTGGTGTGCGTCGTGATGGTGTCGGGCAGCATGAACTTCTCCGACATCGTTGCCGCGCAGGCAAAAGGCATCGCGGGCGGTTCTGTGTTCTCGTGGAACTGGCTGCCGCTCTTCCCAATCTTCATTGTTTATCTGATTTCCGCCGTTGCCGAAACCAACCGCGCACCGTTTGACGTAGCAGAGGGCGAGTCCGAAATCGTTGCCGGTCACCACGTTGAATACTCCGGCTTCGCATTCGCGCTGTTCTTCCTTGCCGAATACATTTTCATGATTCTGATTGCCGCGCTGACATCGCTCATGTTCCTCGGCGGCTGGCTGTCTCCGTTCCCGCAAAGCTGGGGCATTGTCGGCACGCCTTCAGCATTCTGGATGTTCGTGAAAATGGCGGCTGTGCTGTACTGGTATCTGTGGATACGCGCCACCTTCCCGCGCTACCGCTACGACCAAATCATGCGTTTGGGCTGGAAAGTGCTGATTCCCATCGGCTTCGCCTACATCGTGATTTTGGGTGTGTGGATGATTTCGCCGCTGAATTTGTGGAAATAGGTCGTCTGAAAACTTTGATTCAGATGCGGCTTTTGAAAGGATGAAGCAAATGAAGAGATATGCAGCAATGTTGTCTTCCGCCATCTTGGCATCATGTGCGCTTGTCGGCGGTATCCAATACGGCGGTCAAAGTGCCGCATTCGGCGGCGACAATGTTTTGCGCAATGATGTCGCGAAGGTGATCAAGCAATGGGAAAGTGCCGCTTTCTTATGCCAAAACATCAAAGCCATCGATGCAAAAATCAGCGATGTCAAACGTGTGAAGGGGCGGATGCAGTCCGAGGAAGTGTGGACGGTACAGGCCTGCGGTCAGGTGCATCATTACAATGTGCGTATGCGTGAAGATGAACGCGGTGAAACAAATTTCAACGTTTCGTTTTTAAAATAACCAGTTTGAATTAATTATTTTTAGAGATAGCTAAAATGAAAAAAATTTTAAATTTTATGAAAATGCTTTGCATAATTTATATGCCTATTGCTTATGCAGAAGAGTTGCCTGGTAATTTTCACGGAAAATGGGTGAATGTCCAGTCATCTCCTTGGGTTGCAGCAGAGTTAGCAAAACAATTCTGTGACCGAGATATGGATGGTAGTATTAAGGAAAAATATAAAGTTTATGCGATTGAATTTAATAGCAATCGTCAAAGTTTTGATTCTATGTATGCCGATCAAGATTCTGGCTTTGAATATGTTAATAAAACGTATATTCCGATTTCTTATACCCGATATTCAAGAACGCATATTCAGGGTGTGGCGCGTACAGAATTGATAGCAACTTTAGGTGAAATTCAACGTGGTCAATCACCTTTTGATATTAGGATGCAAGAGAAAACAATTTATTTTAAGGGGCGTGCTTATCAACGATGCCGTTAAAGATATTGTTGCTAACATAGAATTATTATTTTTATAGCATTTAAAAATAAAATTCCTTTAAAAATAAAAGGATATAGGTTATGGCTAATCTAGTTAAAACCTTTCTGCTTGGCGAGTTGGTAAAAGGCATGGGCGTAACGCTCAAAAACTTTTTCGCCCGCAAAGACACGATTTATTTCCCCGAAGAGAAAACGCCGCAGTCGGTACGTTTCCGCGGCCTGCACGCGCAGCGGCGGTATCCGAACGGTGAGGAACGCTGCATCGCATGTAAATTGTGTGAAGCCGTTTGCCCCGCAATGGCGATTAACATCGAATCGGAAGAACGCGAAGACGGCACGCGCCGCACCACGCGTTACGACATCGACCTGACCAAGTGCATCTTCTGCGGCTTCTGCGAAGAAGCGTGTCCGACCGATGCGATTGTGGAAACGCATATTTTTGAATACCACGGCGAGAAAAAAGGCGACTTGCACATGACCAAGCCGATTCTCTTGGCAATCGGCGACAAATACGAAGCCGAAATCGCCAAACGCAAAGCCGCTGACGCGCCGTACCGTTAAGGAGCAGACGAATGACTTTTTCCGCGATTCTGTTCTATATCCTTGCCGCTATCGTCCTATACGGCGCGCTGCGTACCGTTACTGCGAAAAACCCTGTCCACGCCGCTTTGCATCTGGTGCTGACCTTCTGCGTGAGCGCGATGATTTGGATGCTGATGCAGGCGGAGTTTTTGGGCGTGACGCTGGTGGTCGTGTATGTCGGCGCAGTGATGGTGCTGTTCCTGTTCGTCGTGATGATGCTGAATATCGACATCGAGGAAATGCGCGCCGGTTTCTGGCGGCACGCGCCTGTTGCCGGCGTTGTCGGTACGCTGTTGGCGGTTGCCCTGATTTTGATTCTGGTCAACCCGAAAACCGACCTTGCCGCATTTGGTTTGATGAAAGACATTCCTGCGGATTACAACAATATCCGCGATTTGGGCAGCCGTATTTATACCGAATACCTGTTACCGTTTGAGTTGGCGGCGGTATTGCTGCTGTTGGGTATGGTGGCGGCGATTGCGCTGGTTCACCGCAAAACCACCAATCCGAAACGTATGGATCCTGCCGACCAAGTTAAAGTACGCGCCGACCAAGGCCGTATGCGCTTGGTGAAAATGGAAGCCGTGAAACCGCAAGTCGAATCTGTGGAAGAGAGCGAAGTTTCAGACGACCTCAAGCCGAAAAAGGAGGGCAAAGCATGATTACCTTGACGCATTATCTGGTATTGGGCGCGCTCCTGTTTGGTATCAGCGCGATGGGCATCTTTATGAACCGCAAAAACGTGCTGGTATTGCTGATGTCGATCGAGCTGATGCTCTTGGCGGTAAACTTCAACTTTATCGCCTTCTCGCAGCATCTGGGCGATACCGCCGGACAAATTTTCGTATTCTTCGTATTGACCGTCGCTGCTGCCGAATCCGCCATCGGTTTGGCGATTATGGTGCTGGTGTACCGTAACCGACAAACGATTAATGTTGCCGATTTGGACGAGTTGAAAGGGTAGGGCGGATGCCGTCTGAACAAACCGATCAAGCGAATATCGAGCAATGGGTGTTTAAGCCGCGTTCGCTTTTAGTTTTGTGCTGGGTTGCTGTTCCGTTTTTCCTGACGACTTGGCTGGTGTGGTTTGCGTTTGCATGGGCGGGACGGTTGGGCTGGCTGTTTGGCTTATTGTCGGTTTTGTGTGCGGGTATCGGGATTGCCGGATGGAAGATGTGGCAAAATTCGCGCCGCAATACGGGCAGAGATCAGGAATTCATACGTTTGGACGAAGACGGTTTGTCTTATTGCATACACGGCTGTGGGGCGGGTAAGGTGAAATACGCATGGATACGCTCTGTGTATCAAGTTCATACAAGGGGCTGTCAAGGCATTGCGGTGGAATACCGTAGACCTGAAACAGGCGTGGTTTTGGATACAATAATGCTGACTGACCTTGACCGCTTGGACTTGGACAGGAACGGTTTCAAATTGGCAGATCCACGCGACATCATCACTAAAGCGATTAGGGCGCGTTGCCAAGACAGGCAGCTTTATCGGATTTGAATGCTGTCGCACGGTTTGGCTGAAAATCCGAAGCCTGTAAGGAAAAAAATTTAAGGTTGGACAACCTGCTTTATGGCGTGAGGTCGTCTGAAAACCAAGACTAAAGTAGATTGGTCGGATTCGGGAATCCGACCGACAAAACAAACATAGATTTTTAAATCAAAAAGGTTCATCCAAAATGAACGACATGACTTTATATCTCATCATTGCCCTCGTGCCTTTGGCAGGCTCGTTGATTGCGGGTTTGTTCGGCAATAAAATCGGACGTGCCGGCGCGCATACGGTTACGATACTCGGCGTGGCAGTGTCCGCCGTGCTGTCGGCTTATGTGCTGTGGGGCTTTATCGACGGCAGCCGCGCCAAGTTTGACGAGAATGTCTATACCTGGCTGACGATGGGCGGTTTAGATTTTTCCGTCGGCTTCTTGGTCGATACGATGACGGCGATGATGATGGTTGTGGTAACGGGCGTGTCGTTGATGGTGCATATCTACACCATCGGCTATATGCACGATGAAAAAGTCGGCTACCAACGCTTCTTCAGCTATATTTCTTTGTTTACATTCAGCATGTTGATGCTGATTATGAGCAACAACTTCATCCAGCTCTTCTTCGGTTGGGAAGCGGTGGGCTTGGTGTCGTATCTTTTGATCGGTTTCTATTTCAAACGTCCGAGCGCGATTTTCGCCAACCTGAAAGCCTTTTTGGTGAACCGTGTCGGCGACTTCGGCTTTTTGCTCGGTATCGGCTTGGTACTTGCCTATTTCGGCGGCAGCCTGCGCTATCAGGACGTATTCGCCTATCTGCCCAACGTCCAAAATGCCACCATCCAGCTTTTCCCCGGTGTGGAATGGTCGTTGATTACCGTAACTTGTTTACTGTTGTTTGTGGGCGCGATGGGTAAATCGGCTCAGTTTCCGCTGCATGTCTGGCTGCCCGATTCGATGGAAGGCCCGACGCCGATTTCTGCATTGATTCACGCCGCGACGATGGTTACGGCGGGTCTGTTCATGGTGTCGCGCATGTCGCCGATTTACGAAATGAGCAGTACCGCGCTGTCCGTCATTATGGTGATCGGCGCGATTACTGCCCTGTTTATGGGCTTCTTGGGTGTGATTCAAAACGACATCAAGCGCGTGGTTGCGTATTCCACCCTGTCGCAACTGGGCTATATGACCGTGGCTCTGGGCGCGTCCGCCTATTCCGTGGCGATGTTCCACGTCATGACCCACGCCTTCTTTAAAGCCTTGCTGTTCTTGGCGGCGGGTAGCGCCATTATCGGTATGCACCACGACCAAGACATGCGCCACATGGGCAATCTGAAAAAATACATGCCGATTACTTGGCTGACCATGCTGATTGGTAACTTGTCGCTGATCGGTACGCCGTTCTTCTCCGGCTTCTACTCCAAAGATTCGATTATCGAAGCAGCGAAATACAGCACCCTGCCGGGTAGCGGCTTTGCCTATTTCGCCGTCCTCGCCAGCGTGTTCGTTACCGCGTTTTACGCGTTCCGCCAATACTTTATGGTGTTTCACGGCGAAGAAAAATGGCGCAGCCTGCCCGAACACCATTCAGACGACCACGGCGAAGAACATCACGGTTTGGGCAAAAACGACAATCCGCACGAAAGCCCGCTGGTTGTTACCCTGCCGCTGATTCTGCTTGCCATTCCGTCCGTCATCATCGGCTACATCGCCATCGAACCCATGCTCTACGGCGATTTCTTCAAAGACGTGATTTTCGTCAACGCCGACGCGCATCCGACCATGCACATCATGAAAGAAGAGTTCCACGGCGCATTGGCAATGGTGTCGCACAGCCTGCATTCGCCCGTCCTCTATCTCGCTATCGCAGGCGTATTGAGCGCATGGCTTTTGTACGTCAAACTGCCGCACCTGCCCGCCAAAATCGCGCAGGCGTTCCGTCCGGTGTACGTTCTGTTTGAAAACAAATACTACCTCGACGCCCTGTATTTCAACATCTTCGCCAAAGGCACGCGCGCGTTGGGCAACTTCTTCTGGAAAGTCGGCGATACCGCCATTATCGACAACGGCATCGTCAACGGCTCTGCCAAACTGGTCGGAGCGATTGCCGCGCAGGTGCGCAAAGCCCAAACCGGCTTTATCTACACCTACGCCGCCGCTATGGTGTTCGGCGTATTGGTCCTGCTCGGCATGACCTTCTGGGGTTTGTTTAGATAAAGGTGGGTTTCAGACGACCTGTTCATAGCCGGTGTAGAGGTCGTCTGAAAACAAACATTCAAGTTGTAGCTCGGATACTTGTATCCGACATGAACAAGAAAACAGTACAGCGTGTCGGATTCAAGAATCCGACTAAGGCATATCGGGATTGTTCAGATAAAAATGAGATTTTCAGACGACGTTTAGGTCGTCTGAAAAAAGAAACTTGAGAAACAATGTCAAACACACAAACCATCCGCTCTGCCGACTTCACCGCTTCCCGCGCATGGGGCGCACTCGACATCGCCAATATGAACGGCACCACCGTACGCCTGCACTGGACAGACCAGCCCTACAAATGGCACGTCAACGACGGCGAGGAAGTGTTTGCCGTGATGGACGGCGAAGTCGATATGCACTACCGAGAAAACGGCGAAGAATACATCGTTCGGTTGAAAAGCGGCGACATCTTCTATGCAGGAATCGGTACGGAACACGTCGCCCATCCATGCGGCGAAGCGCGGATTTTGGTGATTGAGAAAGAAGGCAGTGTTTGAGGTCGTCTGAAAAGAAGGTTTCAGGCGGCAATAGATTAGAGTTTCAGACGACATCTGACATTTCAGATAATCAGGTCGTCTGAAAAATAGAAGGGCAGATAATATGGATAAACGGCTGTTTGACGGTACAGTTTGTTTTGAGCATGTAACCGGTGTCGGCACGATGCAGGTAGATTTCCAACCCAATCAGCGTGTTTATACGCTGATTGGGGAGAACGGTGTGGGTAAGACTAAATTTTTGGAGTGTTTGTTTGCGGTATTGTTGTTTACTTATCGAATGGCGAACATAAACATAGGTTTTAGTTGGATAGATTTGCAACGTTTACCTTTGAAAATAGCTGAATTGCCTAACGGAAAAAATGAGGATTTTAGGCGCTTTTCAGAGCGCAGTAATCAGGGCTTTAAGATTAACGAAGACGTTTTGTTCTCAGGGTATCAACATCAACTTCCTTTTGTATATTTGGCAGCACAGAGTCGTGGATGGGTAAAAAAAACAAACTTCCAAATTCAGTCGTTTGGGAGTTTTCAAGGGCGTGCAAGCAAATATCTGGGGAATTTGTTTTCTGTTTTTCAATCTGGCCATAGTTCATTCTCGCTTAAATCCTTAAATATGGAAAACGATTTAGAAGAATGGATTATCCAGCGCGCCCAATCAGCCAATCCGTATCAGGCAAACGAAGATAATCGAAAAATTGAAATTGATACTTTACTGTTTCTTCTTAATCAATTTGATGGTCGTATTGCATCTGATTTTTTAGAAATTAATGGAGATGATCGTATATTCATCAAGTTGGATAATCAAAAACGCGAACTGTCAGAATTATCCAGCGGGTTTACGTCTATTTTGAAAATTATGCAATCTATTGTTGCGGGATACAGTTACTTTACCAATGAGCAGCAAATTGCCAATGTGCGCGGCGTGGTGCTGATTGATGAGATAGAAAGCCATTTGCACAACGAATGGCAGATCAAAATCGTGCCGCTGCTGAAAAAATTGTTTCCGAACACAACGTTTTTTATTACCACGCATTCGTCTTTGGTCATCAGTCAGTTGGAGCAGGGAGAAGCCTACCGTTTGGCACGTAGCAAGGACGGAGTGGTCTATGGCAAGATGATTGACTATCCAAGTAATGCTTCTTTTGTGGATTTGCTCAACGAAGCATTCGGCGTGGATTTGAATAAGAAGAAGATAGAACGCGTCCAAGAACGTGATCAAGAACAGGCAAAAAAAGCCTTATTGGAATTGGTACGTCAGGAATTGGGCGGATTAGGGGATAAATAATGACGGTTTATCTTTTAGATACCAATTACTTGGTTTATTTGGCGGATGATGACAGTGACGAAGAAAAGAGGAAAGCCGTATTGAGCGATATGGCGGAAAAGTTGCAGCAGGATGACAACCGTTTTGTGATTACCCCGCTTATCCGTTATGAAGTTTTGCGCGGTGTGGATTGGGAAAAATCTGAAAAATTATCTCGATTGATCGGTGTTTTGGCACAGTTTGAATCTTTGGACATTACACAGAATGTTTCTGATTTGGCAAGTAATTTGTACCGCTTTGATAAGTTTGAAGCCGAACGTGATAATACGCCGAAGAATTTAGAAAAACGTAAATTCGATATGTTTCATTATGCGACTGCCCGTGAGAATAATTTAGAAATCTTATCCCACGATACCGATGTTAATAAGATTAAAGATTTATATGAAAGAATGAGGCGGGAAGATTCGGCAGAATTAGCTTGAGACAAATAGCAGAAGCCTGAACAAACCTTTTTCAGACGACCTCTTAAAACGTCGTCTGAAAAACCAACCCATACAACTATATTTTTATTTTAACCACAGGTTAACCACTATGTTTTCCAACTACCTACTCAGCTTGGCAATATGGATACCCATCGCTGCGGGCGTGCTGGTTTTGGCGACGGGGCCGGACAGCCGTGCGCCGCTTGCCCGCGTGCTCGCTTTAATCGGTGCGCTTGCCGGTTTCTTGGTAACGCTGCCCTTGTTTACGGGTTTCGACCGTTTGAGCGGCGGCTATCAGTTTACCGAGTTCCACGAGTGGATTCCGCTTTTGCGCATCAACTACTCGCTGGGTGTGGACGGTATTTCGGTGCTGTTTGTCATTCTGAACGCGTTTATCACGCTGATGGTGGTGCTGGCGGGTTGGGAAGTGATTCAGAAGCGTCCGGCGCAGTATATGGCGGCGTTTTTAATCATGTCGGGTCTGATTAACGGCGCGTTTGCGGCGCGGGATGCCCTGCTGTTTTATGTGTTCTTCGAGGGTATGCTGATTCCGCTATATCTGATTATCGGCGTATGGGGCGGTCCGCGCCGCGTGTATGCGTCGGTGAAGCTGTTTCTCTATACGCTGATGGGTTCGCTGCTGATGCTGGTGGCGATTGTGTACCTGTCTTACCAAGTCGGCGGCTTTTCGATTGAGGATTTCCAAAACATCAAACAGATTCCGCTGGGTGTTCAACAGCTTTTGTTTGTGGCGTTCTTCCTGTCGTTTGCGGTGAAAGTGCCGATGTTCCCCGTGCACACTTGGCTGCCGGATGCCCACGTTGAGGCGCCGACGGGCGGTTCGATGGTGTTGGCGGCGATTACGCTGAAATTGGGCGCATACGGCTTTTTGCGCTTCATCCTGCCGATTCTGCCCGATGCGTCGCGCTATTTCGCGCCGGTCATCATCGTGTTGAGCCTGATTGCGGTAGTGTATATCGGTATGGTTGCGCTGGTGCAGACCGATATGAAAAAACTGGTGGCGTATTCGTCCATCAGCCATATGGGTTTCGTTACCTTGGGGATGTTCTTGTTCATTAACGGGCAGTTGAACGACTGGGCGTTGAAAGGCGCGGTCATTCAGATGATTTCGCACGGTTTCGTGTCGGCGGCGATGTTTATGTGTATCGGTGTGATGTACGACCGCCTGCACACGCGCAATATCGCCGATTACGGCGGCGTGGTGAACGTGATGCCCAAGTTTGCGGCGTTTATGATGCTGTTTGCGATGGCAAACGCGGGTCTGCCGGCGACTTCGGGCTTCGTGGGCGAGTTTATGGTGATTATGGGCGCGGTCAAAGTGAATTTCTGGGTGGGCGCGCTGGCGGCGCTGACGCTGATTTTCGGCGCGTCTTACACGCTGTGGATGTATAAACGCGTGATTTTCGGCGCGATCGGCAATCCGCACGTTGCCGATATGAAAGACATCAACTGCCGCGAATTTGCGATTCTGGCGATTTTGGCGGCTGCGGTATTGGGTATGGGTCTGTATCCGCAGGCGTTTATCGAAGTGGTGCATCAGGCGGCAAACGATTTGATTGCCCATGTGGCGCAAAGCAAGATTTGAGGTGTGCGAATGAACTTGATTGATTTGAACTTAATGCCTGCCATGCCCGAAATCGTGCTGTTTGCGCTGCTGTTGGTGGTGTTGCTGGCAGATTTGTGGATTAGCGATAAAAACCGCTATCTGACCCATCTGATGAGCTTGGGAACCGTTATTATCGTGGCGGTTACGCAGCTGGCGGTGTGGGAGCAGGGCAGTACGCTGGCGTTTCACGGAATGTATGTCGCCGACGGTATGTCGCGCCTGTCCAAACTGGTGCTGTACGGGCTGACCTTCGGGCTGTTTATTTACAGCAAGCCTTACAATCAGGCGCGCGGTATTTTTAAAGGCGAGTTTTACACTTTGTCGCTGTTCGCCCTGTTAGGCATGAGCGTGATGGTGAGCGCGGCGCATTTCCTGACCGCCTATATCGGTTTGGAACTATTGTCGCTGTCGCTTTACGCCATGATTGCCCTACGTCGCGATTCCGGACGCTCCGCCGAAGCCGCGCTCAAATATTTCGTCTTGGGTGCGCTGGCTTCCGGTCTGTTGCTCTACGGTATTTCGATGGTGTACGGCGCGACGCATTCACTTGACTTCGCCACTGTTTTGGCATCGTCTTACAGCGAAATTGCCAACGAGTGGCTGTTGAAACTGGGGTTGGTGTTTATCGTTGTGGCGGTGGCGTTCAAACTGGGCGCGGTGCCGTTTCATATGTGGGTGCCCGACGTGTATCACGGCGCACCGACATCCGTTGCCGCGTTTATCGGTACGGCGCCTAAAATTGCCGCTGTGATGTTTGCCTTCCGTATTTTGCTGACCGGTTTTGGCGAAGTGCATCAATACTGGGCGCCTATGTTTGCCGTGCTTGCCGTCGCATCGCTTGTGGTCGGTAATCTTGCCGCGATTATGCAGACCAATATCAAACGTATGCTTGCCTATTCGACCGTGTCGCACATGGGCTTTATCCTGCTGGCGTTTATGGCAGGCTCAATCGGTGCTACCGCAGGTCTGTATTACGCCATTACTTATGCGTTGATGGCGGCTGCGGGCTTCGGCATATTGATGGTATTGTCCAACGACGATATCGAGTGTGAAGAAATCAAAGATTTGGCAGGTTTGAACCAACGCCATGCTTGGTTTGCCTTCCTGATGCTGCTGGTTATGTTCTCTATGGCTGGCATTCCGCCGCTGATGGGTTTCTATGCCAAATTCGGTGTCATCATGGTATTGCTGAAATTCCATCACGTTTGGTTGTCGGTTTTTGCCGTCGTTATGTCCTTAATCGGCGCGTTCTATTACCTGCGTGTGGTCAAAGTCATGTATTTCGACGAACCCACCCATGACCAGCCCGTCGGCAGCAATTACGCCGCCAAATTCTTCCTAAGCGTCAACGCGTTCTTGCTGGTTTTGTGGGGTGTGATGCCGCAAACGATGATTGACTGGTGCGCAAGGGCTTTGGAAAACACTTTGTAAGGCGATGAACCGAAACGGCAGCCGTGTCAGAGGCTGCCGTTTTTGTTAAGATACGCCGTCCCACCATTATTTTTCAGACGACGGCGGATTCGGATTTGAAGTGCAACTTTCCATAACAGAAAAAGGCCAATATGCGGTAGCATACGGCCTTTCCTGCAAGAAAGATTGCCATGAGCTACACACAACTGACCCAAGACGAACGATACCATATCCAATACCTGTCCCGC
>NZ_CALNWV010000016.1:0-45825 GCF_940793045.1 Neisseria sp. Marseille-Q2251 | reverse complement strand
GGAAAATCACCATTGCGGCGAAGGAGGAGATTCTGATTACCTGCAAAGGGGCGTATATCAAACTGGCGAACGGGGAGGTTGAGATTGGGAGTCCGAAGCTGGTTAGGGTGAAGGCGCCGATGGAGGTGAGTGGGGCAGAAGAAATCAATATCCCGTTACCGACAACACCGCTACATCGATATGCTCGGCAGTTTGTCTTACAGGATGAATGGACAGGCGAGGTTTTGGCAGGAGTACTGTATAAGATATATAGAGGGAAAGAACTTTTGTTAAAAGGAAGGTCGGATAAAAATGGACTGACCAAATTCGTAACCACTGAAAATATGGAAGAAATCCGTATTGAAATTGAAACCAGGGAGTAAATCATGGCAGACAAAATAGAAACACATGGTACATATATGACAGTTACAACGGAAGAAGCAACTACCGTATTAATAAATTCGCCGGGAAAACCTTTTCCGGTAAGACTTCCTCCCAAATCAAGAAAATTAACTTCAGGAGAAATCGCTTTGGCACGACTTATCTTCAAAGAGTCGATTCCTTATGAAAAAGTTAGGATTGTAAGGGGAGGGTTGCTGGGTATACCTGACAATTCAAGAAATGCAATGACTCCATTTGGCGAAATTCACTTGCCGATTAAAGTTTATGATGTGATTAAAGATTTTTCTGGTCCTTTGACAAACAAAGAGGATAATCAACGATGGTTTATTCATGAAATGACACACATTTGGCAATATTTTGCAATGGATTTAAGTGTAGCCTGTAGAGGGGTGCGATTGGCATCAATTGGAGGATATACTGAAAGAGATACATCAGGACGTTTAATGGCTTATGCATATGACTTATTAGGCATAGATAGAGGTAAAGAGTTTAAGGATTTCAATATTGAACAACAGGCAGATATCGTGTGCCATTGTTACTTAGTTAAATATCATGCGAACTATGTATCTCAAGAACCACAATTACGGAATTTGATCAGTCAACAATCACGTAGAGAATATGTTTTGAGAGATTTTTTGAGAAACCCTTTAGATAGAAAATTAAAATCTGAAGAATGGACAACGAAAATACATCATCAGAGAGAGAAAGAAAATAATAGAATTTGGTATGAGGCGATGACTAAAGTTCGTACTTTTTAAAATAAAATTATTTATAGAAGATTTTTATGAGAAGAAGTAAATTTTTATTTATTTATTATGTCATATTGAGTTTAAACGCATACGGATTTTCTCATATGCCTTATCCTGACGGAGATGTGAATGTTATTATAAAAAATAATAAATCTTGTGTCTATATTGATGCTAATGGTTTAACGGGTAGTTATATGTTAAGGATTGGTTATGTTGACGAAAATACCGGAAATTCAGAATATTGGCGTTATTTAAGTTCATTCGAAAAACAATATCCTGTAAAGGAAAAATGTATTTTTGCGGATGAGTCAAACTTTCCAAATATAAATTTTAGGAATAATGTAAGTTATAGTTTTACTCTAAAGGCAGCTTCAGTACCTAGAGATGATAGGTATATTCCTAATAATTTTGATGGATTTAGCAGTACGTATTGCTTAAAAAATACTAATGGAAAATTTGAGGTTCAAGATTTTGATTTTTCAAAGAATAGGTGTGTAGATAAAGTTGAAATATTATCTTCTTCTGATACAAAACAACGGATAAGCTGGTTAGATTCGTTATTTAGATGGTTTATGGACTTATGGAAGTAAGTAAATTTCGTAGTTAAGGATCAACAAGTGTAGGTTGATCATGATTCCTACATTTTAGATCGTTCAATAACTTTTTTAGAGGCAACTTAATCTATATTTGCATGGAGATGGATAAACGAACGGGGCAGGATGATTAAAGCCTGGACGCAAAAGTAGTTGATGCAGCCCTTGAAACCCTAAAAAAGGCGACCGACTGGACGATAGAGGAAATTAAAAAGATAGGCTGGATGCAGGTCATCGCTGTCGGTACGTCGTGGTTCTGGTTATTGTCATCGGCGTGGTGGTCACGTTTTTTACCGCTGGGACGGGTACAGTTCCGTACACCGCTTCGGTTAAGGTTTTTTTGACTTCTATTAGGAGTAGGTACGGCGGCAGTCGGTGCGGCTGCCATGTAAACGAACAGGCCGAAAATTTTAATAACTTATGTTATTGTAAAGGTCTCTATCTGAGACCTTTGCTTCGTATCCGTTACAATATCTGTTTTAAACCCTGCCTACCCGTTCCATGAAAACTCTGTTTCGCTCGTTTCCTGCTACTGTTTTGCTTGCGCTGTTGCCTTTGGGTTTCTTGGTGGTGATGGTGGTTGCGCCATTGGTGGCGATGGCGGCTTATGACGGGTCGGCTTGGTCGTTGGTATTGGCCGATGATTATATGCAGCATCGCTTGGTTTGGACGGTGGTTCAGGCGGCGGTCACTTGTGTGCTGGTTTTGCTGCTTGGGATTCCGGTGGGGTGGTCGTTGGCGAGGTTGTCGTTTCGCGGGCGTGAGGTGATTTTGCGGCTTTTGATGTTGCCGTTTGTGATGCCGACTTTGGTGGTCGGGGTCGGCGTGTTGGCTTTGTTCGGGGCAAACGGTGTGTTGTGGGCGGGCTGGCAGGATACGCCGTATTTGTTGCTTTACGGCAATGTGTTTTTCAACTTGCCTGTGTTGGTGCGCGCGGCGTATCAGGGATTTTTGCAGGTGCCGCAGGCGAGGCTGCAGTCGGCGCAGACACTGGGTGCGGGGGCTTGGCAGCGGTTTCGCTTTGTGGAATGGCCGGTGTTGCGCCCTTGGTTGGCGGGCGGGGCTTGTCTGGTGTTTTTGTATTGTTTTTCGGGTTTCGGACTGGCTTTGTTGCTGGGTGGCAGCCGTTATACGACGGTTGAGGTGGAGATTTATCAGTTGGTGATGTATGAGCTGGATATGGCTCAGGCATCAGTTTTGGTGTGGATGGTGTTGGGCGTGACGGCATTGGCGGGGCTGCTGTATGCGTATTTGAGCCGGCAAACGGCTTCTGATAAGGCGGTTCGTGCTTTGCTGCCTCATCGTCCGCAATCTTTCGGCGAACGTGTTTTGCTGGGTTTTTCTTTAATGGTGTTGCTGCTGTGTTGCCTGTTGCCTTTGGCAGCGGTGGTTTTTCTGGCGGCGTCGGCAGGCGGGTCTTGGGGCGTGTTGTTGGAACAGGAAACCTTGGCTGCGGGATGGAATACGCTGCGGTTTTCAGGGATGGCGGTTTTGACGGCGGTTGTACTGGGTGTGATGTATGCGGCGGTTGCGCGACGGGTGGCGTGGGTGCGCGGTTTGGTGTTTTTGCCGTTTATGGTTTCGCCTGTCTGCATTGCCGCCGGTATATTGCTGCTTTATCCGCAATGGACGGCATCGCTGCCTTTGTTGGTTGCCACTTATGCGCTGTTGGCGTATCCGTTTGTGGCAAAAGATGTGTTGGCGGCTTGGGACGATTTGCCTGAAGATTATGTATCCGCCGCGCGCGGTATGGGTGCAAATGCTTTTCAGACGACCTTGTATGTGACCGCTCCGTTATTGAAACCTGCTTTGCGACGCGGTTTGACTTTGGCTGCGGCAACCTGTATCGGAGAGTTTGCCGCCACGCTGTTTTTGTCGCGCCCCGAATGGCAGACGCTGACCACTTTAATTTATTCCTATCTGGGTAGGGCAGGGGAGGACAATTATGCGCGGGCAATGGTGTTGACGACGGTTTTGATGCTGCTGTCGCTGATGGTGTTTTTGCTGTTGGACGAACGTGAAAAGACTTGATGCCTGCTTTGGGGTGTGTAGCACATTGTAGTAGGCTGATGCGGTATTACCTTGTTTTGATTAAAAGTTAACCCACCATGATGCTCAGAGAGGTCGTCTGAAAATATTTCAGACGACCTCAAATCCATTTAGATTGTCAGCAATTCCATTCAAAAATATAGTGGATTAACTTTAAACCAGTACGGCGTTACCTCGCCTTGCCGTACTATCTGTACTGTCTGCGGCTTCGTCGCCTTGTCCTGATTTAAATTTAATCCACTATAAAAAGATACGCGGCGAAACCATTCTCCGACATTTTTATTTTCATTCGCTATCCTTTACAATACCTCCCTTTACCTTTCATTCCAGCTTCCTTATGAACGAACACGTTTCCGTCCCATCCCCCGTCGGCGAAGACTACCTGCTATTAGGTCAGTACGCCGAACGCGCCTATCTCGAATACGCCATGAGCGTGGTCAAAGGCCGCGCGCTGCCTGAAGTTTCAGACGGCCAGAAGCCCGTGCAGCGGCGCATTTTGTTTGCCATGCGCGATATGGGTTTGACGGCGGGGGCGAAGCCGGTGAAATCGGCGCGCGTGGTCGGTGAGATTTTGGGTAAATACCACCCGCACGGCGACAGTTCCGCCTATGAAGCGATGGTACGCATGGCGCAGGATTTTACCTTACGCTATCCCTTAATCGACGGCATCGGCAACTTCGGTTCGCGCGACGGCGACGGGGCGGCGGCGATGCGTTACACCGAAGCGCGCCTCACGCCGATTGCGGAATTGCTGTTGTCCGAAATCAATCAGGGGACGGTGGATTTCGTGCCGAACTACGACGGCGCGTTTGACGAACCGCTGCACCTGCCCGCCCGCCTGCCTATGGTGCTGCTCAACGGTGCGTCGGGCATCGCGGTGGGTATGGCGACTGAAATTCCGTCGCACAATTTGAACGAAGTCACGCAGGCAGCGATTGCGCTGTTGAAGAAGCCGACGCTGGAAACCGCCGACCTGATGCAGTACATTCCCGCGCCTGATTTTGCCGGCGGCGGTCAAATCATCACGCCGGCGGACGAATTGCGCCGGATTTACGAAACCGGCAAGGGCAGCGTGCGCGTGCGTGCACGTTACGAAATCGAGAAGCTGGCGCGCGGACAATGGCGCGTGATTGTGACCGAGCTGCCGCCGAACGCCAATTCCGCCAAAATCCTTGCCGAAATCGAAGAACAAACCAACCCGAAACCGAAAGCGGGTAAAAAGCAGCTCAACCAAGACCAGCTCAATACCAAAAAGCTGATGCTGGATTTAATCGACCGCGTGCGCGACGAGTCAGACGGCGAGCATCCCGTACGCCTTGTGTTCGAACCAAAATCCAGCCGCATCGATACCGATACCTTCATCAACACGCTGATGGCGCAGACTTCGCTGGAAGGCAATGTGTCCATGAACTTGGTGATGATGGGGCTGGACAACCGCCCTGCGCAGAAAAACCTGAAAACGATTTTGCAGGAATGGCTGGATTTCCGCGTCGTGACCGTAACACGTCGTCTGAAATTCCGTTTGAACCAAGTGGAAAAACGGCTGCATATCCTTGAAGGTCGTCTGAAAGTCTTTCTGCACATCGACGAAGTGATTAAAGTTATCCGCGAGTCAGACGATCCGAAAGCCGATTTGATGGCGGTGTTCGGGCTGACCGAAATCCAAGCCGAAGACATTTTGGAAATCCGCCTGCGCCAGTTGGCGCGTTTGGAAGGTTTCAAACTCGAAAAAGAATTGAACGAATTGCGCGAAGAACAAGGTCGTCTGAATATTCTTTTGGGCGACGAAAACGAAAAACGCAAGCTGATTATCAAAGAGATGCAGGCGGACATGAAGCAGTTCGGCGACGCGCGCCGCACGCTGGTGGAAGAAGCCGGACGCGCCGTGCTGACGCAAACCACCGCCGACGAACCCATCACGCTGATTCTGTCGGAAAAAGGCTGGATACGCAGCCGAGCCGGACATAATCTCGATTTGAGCCAAACCGCGTTCAAAGAAGGCGACCGCCTCAAACAAACCCTTGAAGGCCGTACCGTTTTACCCGTCGTCATTCTCGACTCATTGGGTAGAACCTACACGCTCGATGCCGCCGAAATCCCCGGCGGGCGCGGCGACGGCGTGCCGGTTTCATCGTTAATCGAGCTGCAAAACGGCGCGAAGCCCGTCGCCATGCTCACCGGGCAGCCCGAACAGCACTACCTGCTCTCAGGCAGCGGCGGCTACGGCTTCATCGCCAAGCTGGGCGATATGGTCGGACGCGTAAAAGCGGGCAAAGTGGTGATGACCGTGGACAGCGGCGAAACCGTCCTGCCGCCGATTGCGGTTTATGCCTCTTCTCTCATCAATCCCGACTGCAAAGTCGTACTGGCCAGCAGCGACCACCGCCTCTTGGCGTTTTCCATCGGCGAACTCAAAGTCATGCCCAAAGGGCGCGGTTTGCAGTTGATGTCGCTGACCGACGGCGCGTCTTTGGAACACGTTCTTGTGACCACAGCTGCGGAATTCATCGTCGAAACCGTCGGCAAGCGCGGCGCGGCGCATCAGGAAAAATTGCGTATTTGCGACATCGACGGCAAGCGCGGCAAAAAAGGGAAGGTTTTGGACGTATCAGGTCGTCTGAAAACCTTGTCCGCTGCCTCCGCATAAACAACAAAAAGGCGCGGTAACACATTGAAAACCTAGAAAACACGGTCGTTTTATGTTATGCTGAAAAAATTAAAAAAATATTTACGACCGTCTGCGGAAATATCGCAGAACGATTTCAAAACAGGTACTAATAATGATAAAAATAAACAAAAAGGGTTGCGGATATGAGTAAATCCGGCTTTCAGGAACTGGGAAACCTGAGCGAGCGGATACCCGGTTTAATCAATATCGCCCGTATTGCCATCGTGCTGCCGCTGTTGGTCATGCATGCTTTCGGCGTTTACAGTAATGGCACCCATATCGGCATGTCATTCCCTCCCGTCGAATTTTACAGCTGGGCAGCGCTGTATTCCTTCCTCATCTTGTTATCCGTCGCCCGTCCGGACTGGCAATGGCAGACTTTGGATTTGCCCAATGCCAGCGCAGTCGTCGATATTTCGATGATGATGATACTGGTGTATATCGCCGGCGGAGTCGATTCGGGCTTTGGCATCCTTGTTCTTCCTTTCGTTGCGACGTCCTGTCTCCTCAGCTACGGGCATTACCCCATGCTGTACGCAGGCTACGCGTCCATGCTGTTTTTCTTCAATCTGCTGCTCGACGGCAGCATCCGCCTGCATCCGTTTGATTGGGATACGCAGCCTCTGATTACTACGGTCCTGCTTAGCGGTGCGTGTTACCTTGTCGCCATGCTGACTTCGTTCGCCGCCCGCTATCTGGAACAAGCAACCGAATCCGCCAGCCGCCATCAGCTTGCCTACCGCCGTATCAGCGGGTTGAACCGCCTCGTTCTCAACCGTGTGCAGGAAGCCGTTATCGTCATCGACAGCACCCAGCGCGTTTGGCTTTTCAACAAACAGGCAAAAACTTATTTCCCCGGTTTGGTAGTTGACCAGCAAGAAGTTGTGTTCGGCGAATTGGTGACACGTTGGCAATATCATCCCGACAAACCGTTTGAAACCGATATCCACATCTTCCAACACGCCATGCATGTCCGTGCCGTCCCCCTGATTCAGGAACAGACGGAGCTGCTTATGTTATATGTCCGTTCGCTGCGCGAAGTTGCAGCGGAAGCCATGTCCACCAAGCTTACCTCGCTCGGACAGCTTACTGCGAACCTTGCCCACGAAATCCGCAATCCGATGTCCGCCATCCGTCACGCCAGCGATTTGCTGCAAGAAAGTGATGATGATGTCGAACCCGATCCCGTTAAAGCCAAGCTTTGCGGCATCATCGACAGCAACATCCAGCGCATCGACAAAATGTTGGAAGACATCTCCCTGCTCAACAAACGCGACAACATCAGCCGCGAGCCGATTAACCTGATGAAATTCTGGCTCGACTTCAAACAAGAGTTCACGCTTAACAATTCTGAAGCCATCGGCTGCCTGCGCATGAACATGGACGGCAACAACCTTACCGTCCTCGCTGATGTGATGCACATCCAACAAATCATGTGGAACCTCTGCAATAACGCATGGAGGCACAGCCGTCAGGACGAAAACGCGATTACCGTCCTGATCCGCCCCAGCGGCAGGATGCACATTTCCATCGTCGTTGCCGATAACGGCAAAGGCATTTCGCCCGAAGTCCGCAACCATCTCTTTGAGCCGTTCTACACCACGGAAAAACAAGGTACGGGATTGGGATTGTACGTTGCCCGCGAACTGGCGCACGCCAATATGGGCCAACTCCATTACCACCCCGAAATGAACGGATTCGAACTGATTTTACCGAGAGAACACAATGAGTAAGCTGCAAGACCCAGTATTGGTCGTCGACGACGAGGCCGACATCCGTGACTTGATGGAAATGACGCTGATGAAGATGGGACTGCGCGTGCAGACCGCCGTCGGCGTAGAAGATGCCAAAGACAAGCTCGACAACAACGACTATTCCCTCGTCTTGACCGATATGCGGATGCCCGACGGCTCCGGTCTCGAAGTCGTCCAATACATAGACGAACTCATGCTCGACACCCCTGTCGCCGTCATTACCGCCTTCGGTAATGCCGACCAGGCGGTCGAAGCCCTTAATGCGGGCGCGTTCGACTACCTGCAAAAGCCGATTACTCTTTCACAACTGCGCTCGCTGGTTAAATCCGCCGTTTCTGTTTCCAACAGCACGGACGAAATTACACAACCGCCGATAGAAAAACCGTCTGCGCCCGTCGCTGCCGCATTCAATAAACCGAAAACGCCCCCCAAACCGCCCAAGCGCGATTTGAGCGGCTCCGTTACCGTTCCTGAAGGCCTGCGTTCCATGAAAGAACGCTTCGCCACCGGCGAAATCGCCATGCGTGCGAACGAAGACGTGCCGGAATTGGGCGGCGAAGAAGATATGCCGCGGCTGCTCGGTAGTTCGCCCCAAATGGTCGAGGTCCGCCACCTGATCCGTCGCCTCGCCCGCAGCGGCGTGCCCGTTTATATTTCCGGCGAATCGGGTACCGGTAAAGAGCAGGCGGCGCGCACCATCCACGAATTGTCCGATCGCGCCGACAAGCCCTTTATCGCGGTGAACTGCGGCGCGATTCCTGAAAACCTGATGGAAAGCGAATTCTTCGGCTACAAAAAAGGCAGCTTTACCGGCGCCGACCAAGACCGTCTCGGCTTCTTCCAACACGCCGACGGCGGCACGCTGTTCCTCGACGAAGTTGCCGACTTGCCGCTTGCCATGCAGGTCAAACTCCTGCGCGCCATCCAAGAAAAAGCCGTGCGCCGCATCGGTGATGCCCGCGAAACCTTCGTCGATGTCCGCATCATCTGCGCCACCCACAAAAACCTCGAAGCCCTTGTTGACAGCGGCGCATTCCGTCAAGACTTATATTACCGCCTCAACGTCGTTACCCTGCACATGCCGCCCCTGCGCGAAATGCGTGAAGACTTGGGCGCGCTGATTTTGTACCTGCTCTACAAACACCGCCACGGTACGCAAACCTACAAACTCAGCCCCAAAGCGCAAGAAGCCCTGCTGCATTACAGCTATCCCGGCAACTTCCGCGAACTTGAAAACATCCTTGAGCGCGCCGTCGCACTGACTGTCGGACAAGTTATCCAGCTAGACGACCTGCAAATCCAAAATACGCCGACGCCGAAAAACGACCATCCAAGCCTTGCCCTTGACGACCTCGACGACTCCGAAACACGAAAAGGCGAAACTTTGGATCACCAGCCACTTCCGCCGTTTGACCCGCGCACCATGCAGATTCAAGACTACCTTGACCAAATCGAGCGCGGCATTATCGAACAAGCGTTGCAGCAAACCCGTTACAACCGCACTCAGGCTGCCAAGCTTTTGGGTATCAGCTTCCGCTCCATGCGCTACCGTATGGAACGTTTGGACATTAATTAAGTCGGTGCTTTGCCGTTGTCTGCACGTTTAGGAAGCAAGACCCGAATATGTGCTTCAAATCTCAAACCGCGTATCTGCGATTCAGTCGGATACGCGGTTTTTGATGTTTATGATGCGCAGAGGTCGTCTGAAAATTTTCAGACGACCTCTTTGTTTCAGGCGTTTTGTGGATAAATGCCGGTATAGTGGATTAACTTTAAACCAGTACGGCGTTGCCTCGCCTTGCCGTACTATCTGTACTGTCTGCGGCTTCGTCGCCTTGTCCTGATTTAAATTTAATCCACTATAAATAAAATGATGGCGACAATCACACTTGTAATATTGTGTTGTAAAGCCGTCAGTCCGACGCTTTACCTACCGCCGTCCATATCCGAGCAAACTATCAAAAAAATGCCGAAATCTTTATAATTCGGCACATATCCTATTTTTCAGACGACCTATCTCCGATAGCGCATCCTTTTGTGGATTAATTGTGGATAAGTTTGTCCTGACCCCTTTCCAGGAATACCTTATGATCCGTTTCGAACAAGTTTCCAAAACCTATCCCGGCGGTTTTGAAGCCCTGAAAAACGTCAGCTTCCAAATCAAAAAAGGCGAAATGATATTTATCGCCGGCCATTCCGGCTCCGGCAAGTCCACCATCCTCAAGCTGATTTCCGGTATTACCAAGCCCAGCAAAGGTAAGGTGTGGTTCAACAACCAAGACTTGGGCGAATTGAGCGACAACCAAATCGGTTTCATGCGCCAGCATATCGGCATCGTGTTCCAAGACCACAAAATCCTCTATGACCGCAACGTCCTGCAAAACGTCATCCTGCCGCTGCGGATTATCGGTTATCAACCGCGCAAAGCCGAAGAGCGCGCCCGCATCGCCATTGAAAAAGTCGGCTTAAAAGGCCGAGAATTGGACGATCCCGTAACCCTTTCAGGCGGCGAACAGCAACGCTTGTGTATCGCCCGCGCCGTCGTCCACCAACCCAGCCTCCTGATTGCCGACGAACCCTCCGCCAACCTCGACCGCGCCTACGCGCTCGACATCATGGAATTGTTCAAAACCTTCCACGAAGCAGGAACCACCGTTATCGTCGCTGCCCATGACGAAACCCTCATGGCAGACTACGGCCACCGCATCCTGCGCCTCTCGAAAGGACGACTCGCATGAGCATCATCCACTACGTCTCGCTGCATGTCGAATCCGCGCGTACTGCGCTCAAACAACTCCTGCGCCAACCCGTCGGCACGCTGCTCACCCTCCTGATGCTTGCCGTCGCCATGACCCTGCCGCTTTTCATGTATTTGGGCATCCAAAGCGGACAAAGCGTTTTAGGCAAGCTCAACGAGTCGCCGCAAATTACCCTCTATATGGAAACCGACGCTTCCAAAGCCGACAGCGATACCGTCCGCAACCTGTTGGAACGCGATGCCCGCCTCAACAAAATCCGTTTCATCAGCAAGCAGGAAGGCTTGGAAGAGCTGCAATCCAACCTCGACCAAAACCTCGTTTCCATGCTCGACGGCAACCCCTTGCCCGACGCATTTATCGTAACGCCCGACCCCGCTACACCGCCCGCACAAATGCAGGCGATTTATCAGGATATGGTCAAGCTGCCCATGGTCGAATCCGCCACCATGGATACTGAGTGGGTGCAAACGCTGTATCAAATCAACGAGTTCATCCGAAAAATTTTATGGTTTCTTTCACTGACGCTGGGTATGGCGTTCGTCCTGGTCGCGCACAACACCATCCGTCTGCAAATCCTCAGCCGCAAAGAAGAAATCGAAATCACCAAGCTGCTCGGTGCGCCCGCATCGTTTATCCGCCGCCCATTCCTCTACCAAGCCATGTGGCAGAGCATCTTCTCCGCCGCCGTCAGCTTGGGACTGTGCGGCTGGCTGCTCTCCGCCGTTCGTCCGTTGGTCGATGCCATCTTCAAACCCTACGGGCTCAACATCGGCTGGCGTTTCTTCCATTTCAGCGAAGTTTCGCTGGTGTTCGGCTTCGTCATCGCACTAGGCGTCTTCGGTGCATGGCTTGCCACCACGCAGCATCTGCTGGGCTTTAGGGCAAAGAAATAAAAACATTGGATTGAAGCAAAGGCAAAAGGTCGTCTGAAACTCTAAAACAAGGTTGAACTGGCCCCCAAATCTTGGACACCCGATAAAAGCCTATTCAGACGCTCTGTGTAAGCTGGGTTCTGTATGCGACAGGACTCAGCTTTTTCAATTTCAAACTGCAACGTTCCCAGTTGTAGTAATCCATATAATCATCTATCTGTTTCATCAATTCATCCACCGTCAATTCCCCTGCACGATAGAAACACTCTGTCTTCAACACCGCAAAGAAGCTTTCCATCGGCGCATTGTCCCAACAATTCGCCTTACGCGACATGCTTTGAACCATGGAATGTTGGGCAAGCAATTCCCTATATCCCGCCGTACGGTACAGCACACCTTGGTCGGAATGCAGCATCGTTCCCTTATCAGTCAGACGGGGTGCAGCTTTTTCGAGCATTTCCTTCACCATTTCGCTGTTAGCATTGCGGCTCATGGCGTAGGCGACGATCTCGCGGTTGAACAGGTCCAATATCGGCGAGAGGTACAGTTTGCCGTCGCTCCCTTTGAGTTCGGTCACGTCGGTCAGCCATTTTTCGTTGGGTTTTTCGGCTTTGAACCGGCGTTTGAGGAGGTGTTCCGATATTTCGCCCATGGCGGGATGGCGGTAGGCTTTTTTCGCCCGTATTTTGGCTTTCAGCCCCATCTGTTTCATCAACCGCGCTGCTTTTTTGCGGTTCCAACCCAATGCTGCGGCAATGCGCCTTTGCCCGTAGCGTCCTTTATGCCGCCGGTAGGTTTCGACGAGGAGGGCTTTGTCGGCTGCGTCGGGGTCGGGTCGGTCTTGGTGGTGGTAGTAAAAGCTGCTTTTGGCAGGTGTGCGATGTGCAGCAGGTATTTGAGCGGGTGTTGCGCCCTCAGTGTTTGGACGGTTTGGCTTTGTCCTTTTCGGTCCGCTTTTGGCTGAGGGCTTTTAACTCCTTTAGGTAGGCGGCCTCTGCGCGCATATAGCACAACTCTTCGATAAGTTCTGCCTGTGTTTTTTCTTGGTCGGGTTTGTCGGCGATGAAGGGGTTTTTGCGGTGGTCGGTCATGGTTTTGGATTGGGGATGTTCGAGTGCGCCGATGCCGCCTTCCTGATAGGCGCGTATCCATCGCCGCAGGCGGGTTCGGGAGATGCCGTAGTGATCTGCAGTACGCTGTTGGCTGCGTATATGCAGGTAGTGGAGTACGGCTTGGTATTTGAAGTGTAATGTATATTTGGTCATAAAAAAACTGCACCTTGTGAGTTGGAGGGGATGTGTCCAACTTTTGGGGTGCAGTTCAGGTTTCAGACGACCTTTGATTGGCTGCCGTTTATCGTGTAAGGAAATAATATGCAGGGGAATCTACTGCCACTCGACTATGACCTGAGTTTGAGCAAATTCTTGAGAAGGATGGCGCAGATACTGTTCATCTTATCCTTGTGCTTACCTGCCGTGAATGGAGATATGGGTTTGCAAATTTGGTCGGCAGGCTTATTTTTCCTTTGGCATCCGGTAGGTTGGCCTACATTTGCCAATGTAATTTTTATTGTTTTATATATCAGATTGAATGATGAGAAAGAGATCTTGCCTTTGTTACCCTGTTTAATGTTAACCCTGATGATACCGGGGTCGATATTTGGGTTATCTGGTGTATTTGGCTGGGGATATGTGGTTTGGGTGATGTCGGGTATGCTTTTATGTGCAGATTGGTTATGTAGCCTTATGCCGCACAAACAGCGCCTGATTGTCAGGTTGGCAATCATGGTTTGTCTGATATGGGCTGTCGGCTTAATAGGGCTTGGGCAGTATCAGCAAAACTCAAACGATAAGGGTGCCTTTGGAGATCATTTTAGTGTGTTTTACAATCCGTTAGGTCATCTATAAGCTTTGTATCAACAGTGAAAAGCCAAATCCGGTTGTAACCATCTTTAAAGACTCTTTGAGATTGGACGGTTTACGATGGGGTTTTGAGTAACGTTGATGGGTCGATTTTTGATTTAAACTCTTTAAAATCATCATAGTGCTATAACTTATTTTGTCGTATGGATTTTGATTGGGTAATGTTTTACTGAAGTGTAACGATAAAGTGCTTGACAGTTTTTTCAAGAGTCTGTCGTTGTCAGATGCCATCTTCAAACCCTACGGACTCAATATCGGCTGGCGTTTCTTCCATTTCAGCGAAGTTTCGCTGGTATTCGGCTTCGTCATCGCCTTAGGTGTCTTTGGCGCATGGCTTGCCACCACGCAACATCTGTTGGGCTTTAGAGCCAAGAAATAAAAACATTGGATTGAAGCAAAGGCAAAAGGTCGTCTGAAACTCTAAAACTAGGTTTCAGACGACATTTGATTGGCTGCCGTTTATCGTGTAAGGAAATAATATGCCGGGCAAGCTACTGCCACTCGACTATCACATAGGTTTAAGAAAATCCTTAAGAAGGATGGCGATAATGCTGTTCTTCTTATCCTTGTGCTTGCCTGCCGTAAAAGGAGCGCTAGGTTTAGAAATATGGATGACAGGTTTGATTGTTTTTTGGCATCCGGCAAGCTGGCCTACATTTGCTAATGTAATTTTTATTGTTTTATATTTCAGATTGAATGATGAGAAAGAGACCTTACCTTGGTTACCCTGTTTAATGTTAATCCTGATGATACCGGGGTCGATATTTATGTTGCCTGGTGTATTTGGTTGGGGGTACGTGGTTTGGGTGATGTCAGGTATGCTTCTATGTGCGGATTGGTTATGTAGCCTTATGCCGCACAAACAGCGCCTGATTGTCAGGTTGGCAATCATGATTTGTCTGATATGGGCTGTCGGCTTAATAGGGCTTGGGCAGTATCAGCAAAACTCAAACGATCAGGATATCTTTGAGAATCTATATTTCAGTGTGTTTTACAATCCGTTAGGTGTGATGAGAGGATCTTTTTATCAATAGTGAAAAGCCCAAAAACCGCTTGCAATCATGTTTAAAGGCTCTTTGAGATTGGACGGTTTACGATGGGATTTTGAGTAACGTTGATGGGTCGAATTTTGGTTTGAGCTTTTTAAAATCATAAGGTTGTTGGAATTGATTTTACCGTTGCGAATTTGAATGGTTAATGAATTGCTCAAATTCGGCGACAAATAGCTTGACAGTTTTTTCAAGTATCTGTATAGTTCTATTTTCTGACGCGGGATGGAGCAGCATGGTAGCTCGTCGGGCTCATAACCCGAAGGTCGTAGGTTCGAATCCTGCTCCCGCAACCAAATTTTCAAACCCTCGGTTCTGCCGAGGGTTTTTTCTTGGTCTGATGACTGGGGTAAGTGAATCCCTATACCTTAAGAAGGTCGTCTGAAAACTTGATGTTCGGGTTTTCAGATGACCTTTGTTTTCAATCATTTTCGTGGACAAAGTCCACGCTACGAAACCACGGCGCAAATGTTGCCAAAAAACTTTGTAGCGTGGGCTTTGCCCACGAATCACTAAACATTTCAGACGACCTTTCCTACACCTTCCCGCATCGGCAATATCTGGCTTCACTTCTGTCCGCTTTGTTCCACCTGCCGTTTGAAGCGTGTGCCTGCGGCATGGTAGAAGGGGCGGGGGGAGAATTGGCGGGAGACTTGTGAGGCGAAGATGCAGGCGATGAGCAGCCAGAAGAGGAGGTTTTGTCCGCCGGTCATTTCCATCACGACGACGGCGGAGGTGAGCGGGGATTGGGTGGCGCCGGCGAGGAAGGCTGCCATGCAGATTAGAACGAGGACGTGGGTGCCTTGGGTGAGTCCGGTGAGGATGGCGATGTGTTCGCCCAAGACTGCGCCTATGGTGAGGGAAGGGGTGAAGATGCCGCCGGGCGTACCTGTCCAGTAGGTCAGGACGGTGGAGAACCATTTGGCGACGGCGAGTCCGGCGGGGGCTTCGTGGATGCCGCGCAGGGCTTGGGCGGCTTCGTGGTAGCCTGTGCCGTAGGTTTTGCCTTGGTAAAGCGTGCCGATGGCGGCGAGCAGGATGCCGATGAGGGCGGCGGTAATCAGGGGATGGCGGCGGATGTGTTCGCGCCATTTGGCGGGGGCGAAGGCGGTGGCGCCGAGATACAGGGTGCGCCCGAACAGTCCGCCTGCGATGCCGCACGCGAGTCCGCAGCCCAATACCCAGCCGAGCATATTGTCGAGTGCGCCGCCGCTGAAGCCTGAGAAATAGGGGTTGTTGCCTTGGATGGCGACTTGGATGAAACCGGCGGCGAGGACACCGAGCAGGATTTGCCGCTCCCAACGCAGCATGACTTCGCGCCCGAGTTCTTCGATGGCGAAAATCACGCCTGCCAGCGGGGCGTTGAACGCGGCGGCAAGCCCGCCTGCCGCGCCTGCGGCGATAAGGTCGTTTTCCTGCATACCGCGGAATGCGAAGCCGTGTTTTTTGCACCATGCGCCCCACGCGCTCATGACTGCCGCGCCGACTTGGACGGACGGCCCTTCACGTCCGACGGATGCGCCTGCAAACATAGCGAGGAAAGTCAGCGGGATTTTAAGGAGGGTTTCGCGCAAGCGGATCAGGCGGGTTTTGTTGGCGCCGTAGGGCAGGGCGAGGCTGGCGAGCACTTGCGGGATGCCGCTGCCAGAGGTGTAGGGGGCGAAACGGCGGGTAATCCAGACGATGAGCGGCAACCCGAAGGGCAGGGCGACCCAGGCAAACCAAGGATATTTTTGCACCAGCTCTGCATTCGTTTCTAACGCGAAATCCGCCATCCAGGCAAACAGGAGGGCGGTCAGTGCGACCAGCGCCGAACCTGCCAGCAGGAACAGAAAAGCAATGCTTTTGCGCGAAATGCGGCGGGTTTGGCGGATTTTGTGCGTGATGTGGTAGGCGGGCGGTTTGGTCGGCATAGTATGCGGAAGTGTGGAAAAGGTCGTCTGAAAAGGGTTATTGCGGAAGGCGGTTTATCAATGCGCCAAGATAGCCTAAACGAAAGACAGTAAAAATGCCGAAGCGATGCCGACACCCCAGTAAATAGATCGGTGCTGCGTAGGTTTGTCAGTGGTGGCGCGCAGCAGTTTGAAATAGAGTGCGAACGTGGCGGATGAGATGGCGAAAATCAGTAAACAGCCTAAGAGGGAGACAGATGAATAAGAGACGTAGACGATTATTGCAGGTTTCAGTGTGTAAAGCACGCCCGCGCCTACCGCCCATTTCCAGATGGGATAGAGCCTGTCGGGGAAATCCAGTGTCCCCACAGCTTGAAATCTGCCGAATGCCAATATCAAAGCAATGTCAAAAAAGATGGATGCAAAGAGTAACATCATAAAATAATTTCCTTGTGAGTAAGATGTTTTTGTTTTTAAGACGACCTCGGGGTCGTCTGAAATGTTATGGTGCGGCGATATAGAGTAGTGCCGTGCTCATCCGCAACGCCGAAGCGGCTGCCATATCCCAGTAAACACAGTGATGCAGCAGAACAGTATGGGTTTTCGCGGATAAAGCCCGCGTTACGGTTTGCGCTTGGTCTAAAGGTCGTCTGAAACGGTTTCAGACGACCTTTTTTCGTGCTGCCTTAACCTGTATTGCGCAAACCTTGTGCCACGCCGTTGATGGTCAGGTGCACCATCAGGAGGGTGTGCGGGTCGTGCGGGTCTTTGCGCAGGCGTTTGAGCATGGCGACTTGCAGGCCGTTGAGCGCGTTCAGGTACGGAATCCGCAGGGCGAGCGAACGGGCGAGGCTGCGGTTGTCGCGCAAGAGTTCGTCGGTTTGCAAAAGGTCGAGCAGGGCTTTGCGGCTGCGTTGGTATTCTTCCTTAATCATGCCGAAGATGACGGCGGCTTTTTCGGGCGATTCGCTCAAGCCGGCGTAGTTTTCGGCGAGGGTGATGTCGGTTTTCGCCATGACTTGTTCCATATTGGAGAGCATGGCTTGGAAGAAGGGGTTGTGCTGCGCGTGTTCCTGCAGGGCGGCGAGGGTTTCGGGTTTGCCTTCGCACAAGCTTTCCACTGCGCTGCCGAAGCCGTACCACGCGGGCAGCATGAGGCGGTTTTGCATCCATGAGAACACCCACGGTATCGCGCGCAAGTCCTGAATCCGCGCCAAGGTTTTGCGGCTGGCGGGGCGGCTGCCGAGGTTGAGGGTGGCGATTTCCTGTATGGGGCTGGTTTGCAGGAAATAGTCGATGAAGTCGGGGTGGGTAATCAGCTCGCGGTAGTATTTGAACGATACATCCGACAATGCCTGCATGAGCACGGGTTCGGGGTTTTTTTGATCGGGCAGCAGGCTGGCTTCGAGCGTGGCGGCGACGAGGGTTTCGAGGTTGCGCACGGCGTTGCCGGGATCGGCGTATTTGGCGGTGATGACTTCGCCTTGCTCAGTGATACGGATTTGTCCGGCCACACTGCCCGCCGGTTGGGCGAGGATGGCTTGGTAAGACGGGCCGCCGCCGCGACCGACGCTGCCGCCGCGACCGTGGAACAGGCGCATACGGACATCGTATTTTTTGAAGAGTTCGACCAAGCCCAATTCCGCCTGATAGAGGCACCAAGAGCTGGTCACGTAGCCGCCGTCTTTGTTGGAATCGGAATAGCCGAGCATGATTTCTTGAATGTTGTCGCGGCTTTGCAGCAGGTCGCGGTACCATTCGTTGCTGAACATGGTTTCCATGACGGGGCAGGCGTTTTCGAGGGCTTCGATGGTTTCGAAGAGCGGGACGATGTTGATGCGGCTTTGCGGTTTGCCGTTTTCGACCGTCAACAGGCCGCTTTCTTTGAGCAGCAGCGCGAGGGCGAGCAGGTCGCTGGGCTGTTCGCAGTTGGAGATGATGCTTTGGGTAACGGCGTTTTCACCGAATTCGTCTTTGATGTTGCGCGCTTCGTTGAAAATCGCCATTTCGCGGCGGGTGTGTTCGCTGTAAGTGATGAACGGGCTGGACAGCGGCCGCTGGTGTTTCAGCTCGCGCAGCAGGACGGTTTGTTTTTCCGTTTCAGAAAGGCTGCCGTAGTCTTCCAAACCGGCGTGTTTGAAGAGTTCGGCAACGACATCGGCGTGTTTTTCCGCGTGTTGGCGCAAGTCGAGCGGCATCATGTGGAAGCCGAACACGGACACGGAGCGGATCAGGTCGGCGAGCCTGCCTTCGCCCAAAAGCGCGCTGCCGTTGTCGCGCAGGGAACGTTGCAGCTTGTGGAGGTCGTCTGAAAACTCTTGCGCAGAGGCATAAGGCATCATGAAGCCGAATTTGCAACCCATGCCCAAACCGAGCGAGCGGGCTTTGCCCATCACGCGCGCCATAATGTAGGCGATGGCGCGGCGGTACGGCTCTTCGGTGCGGGCGATTTCTTCGTCGGGCGATTCGTCGGACAACGCCATCACGTCGTCGTTGACTTTGACGCGGCGGACGGAAAGCGGCAGCTCGCGGTAGAGTTTGTCGAGTTCGCCTCGGTAAAAACGGAACACCGCGTCGGCATGGCGGCGGAAAGCGAAACGCAAGGTTTCGGCAGATACGAACGGATTGCCGTCGCGGTCGCCGCCTATCCAGCCGCCGATTTTTAAGATGTCGGGCACGTCAACATCAGGATAGGTCGTCTGAAATTCGCGTTCCATGCTGCGATAGAGTTTGGGCAGCGCCTCGAAGAAACTCATCGGGAAGATGGATACGCCGTTGTTGATTTCATCGTTGACGCTGAGTTTGTGGTGGCGCGTTTCGCTGGTTTGCCACAAGCCCAGCAAAATAGTGTCGATTTCGCGACGCAATTCCGCCAGCGCGTCGGCATGGGTGCAGCGTTCGCGGCGGGGCAGGAGGGCGCGGATGCGGCGGTTGAAGTTCAACACGGTTTGGCGTTGCACTTCGGTCGGGTGCGCGGTCAGAACGGCGGTAACATTGGTCGTATTTAATTGTTTTTGAACCGCCTTGCCGCCGATTTTCGCCGCTTTGAGTTTGCGTACCGTTTCCGCCAAGCTGCCTTCCGCGCCGCCGTGTCCCGCCTCTTCGTGGATTTGGCGGCGGCGTTCGTGGTGGACGTCTTCGGCGATGTTCAGAATCTGCGCAAACAGACCGCAGGCAAGTGTCAGGTCGTGGGTTTGCTGTTCGTCCAGTTGCGGCAAAACCTTCTCAATCAAAGCCGCGCTGTCGTCCGAAGTGGACAACAGCTTGACCGTTTCCACCACCAAAGGCGAAGCTTCTTCGTGCAGAAGTTTGTACAAAGACTGTTTTAAAAATTCCGCGTCTGCTGCCAGAGCGGCGTCCTTGGGATTGTTCAGGATATGCAGTTGCATGATTTTCTCTCTTTATTTATTTATCTCAAAAACAAACGTAAAACATTGTATAGCAGGTCGTCTGAAACCGCCATCGGAAAAGGTGTTGCAAAACGCTGAAACTTGATGTAACCCGCGTCCGCACAAGCCGAGCCGTTAATTCCTTAACAAAACCGTCCGTGCATTTCAGTCCGATTATTCTGCCGTTCGTATCCGCAGCATAGTCCGAAGTGTAGAAATCCCGTAAAATACTGCGCCATAAAACCTTCTTTTCACGCAGGCACAGTATGTTCAACTTCAATTCCGTACGCGAAAACGACAAACGCCAACCCACCATCCGCACCGCCGTGGCAAGTGGCTCCATCAACATGAGCACCTCCGCCATTAAAGTTTTAGCGGAAAACGCCACCCAAAACGCAGGCATCCTCAACGTCGCCCGTATCGCCGCCGTCCAAGGCATCAAGCAGGTCGGACTACTTGTCCCGCTTTACCAGCCCCTCCCGCTGCAACACGTCCGCGTCGATTTCGATGTCGATGTCGAACTCGCCTACGTCAAAGCCACCGTAACCGTTTCCTCGGAAGTCGGCAAAAGCATCACGACCGAAGCCGTCACCGGTGTCAACATCGCCCTCATATCCATTTACGACATGATGAAAGAAGTCGACCAGTCCATGATGATGACCCGCATCCACCTCGAATCCGAAAGCGGCGGCGAACGCGGCCCGTTCGTATTCGACGATGCCTACGAAAACATCGAATTCTGATTGAACAAAAAAAGGTCGTCTGAAAGCCACTTTGAGGTTTCAGACGACCTTTGGCATGAGGCATACGGATAAATATAGTGGATTAAATTTAAATCAGGACAAGGCGACGAAGCCGCAGACAGTACAGATAGTACGGAACCGATTCACTTGGTGCTTCAGCACCTTAGAGAATCGTTCTCTTTGAGCTAAGGCGAGGCAACGCCGTACTGGTTTAAAGTGAATCCACTATACAACAGGGGGCAAACATCGGGACGGCGTTGCCCGTTTTGCCGATTCCATCCGCGATACAACATTCAGACGACCCATCATGAACGACCACCAACTGCTCCGTTACAGCCGCCACATCCTTCTCGACGAAATCGGTATCGAAGGGCAGGAAAAAATCCTTGCCGCCCGCGTCCTCGTCGTCGGCTGCGGCGGACTGGGCGCGGCAGCCCTCCCGTATCTTGCCGCATCAGGCGTCGGCAAACTCATCATCGCCGACCACGACACCATAGACGATACCAACCTCCAACGCCAAACCGCCTTCACCGAAGCCGATATCGGACAAGCCAAAGCGCAAGTGATGGCAGGTCGTCTGAAAGCCGTCAACAGCGCGTGCGACATTACCGCCCTGACCGAAAAGCTGGATGAAGCCCGCCTGACCGAACTCATGCGCACCGCCGACATCGTCCTCGACTGCACTGACAACTACCCCACCCGCCAAGCCATCAACCGCGCCGCCGTCGCCACCCGTACCCCGCTGGTTTCCGGCGCCGCCGTGCGTTTTGAAGGGCAAATCGCCGTGTACCGTCCCGATTTGCCCGACAGTCCTTGCTACGCCTGCCTGTTTGACGGTGACACCGCCGACGACGGCGCCTGCGCCCTCTTCGGCGTATTTTCTCCGCTGGTCGGCATCATCGGCGCCACCCAAGCCGCCGAAGCCCTTAAAATCCTCACCGGCGCAGGCGAACCGGCACACGGCAAACTGACGACCTACAACACCCTCACCGCCAAATGGCAGACATTCCGCGTCCACAAAAATCCGGATTGCGGCGTATGCGGCAAACCGAACAAGGCGTAGTAGGAAGGTTCACTAAAAGTAATAAAAGATGCGGAAACGGTGTTTCAGACGACCTTTTCAAGAAGATTTAAGTCGTAGGAAAGGTCGGTTTTGCATCGATAAAACTGCACCACACGGCTTATTTCACATAAAATGTGATTGCCTGAATCACGAGCAATCTTGGGATGCGCTATGTACACAGAACCCCGGCAAACTGACCACCTGCAAATATCCTTCTCTCCTACTGATCAAGACAGACGCTATGCGGGAAAGCGGCTTTTGCGTTATATAGAGCCTGATTGGCGGCGCAAATATTGGTTTGGTTCGGCTGCGTTCCTGCTGATGTGGGGCATTCTATTCGTCTTTGCTTGTTGGTTGTTTAACGGCATCAATAACACCTATGTTCAAAACTGCTATCTGTTTGCCGATTCGCAAACTGACAGTTTGGAGTACTGTCTGTATAAAGCCAGAGACGACAGCAGCTCCCTATGGATAATGGCGGGTCTCATCTACGCCACCTCCATGGTGATGTATTTTGATCAGCGTTGGACATATCGCAGCTTTGCCCGCAGAGCTGCCCATCCTCTGGAAGGGCGGCGTTTCTCCCTTAGCCTTTCAGCCGAAGGCTTGACACAGGAGGAAGCAGGGCGCAACAGGCATTTTCATCATTGGGCAGGCGTGGAACGTATCATCGAAGACCAAGCATTCCTGCTGTTTTATATCGACCGTAACATCGCCTATTTTATTCCGATTGCCGCTTTTGCAGAGGCGGGAATGGATGCCCACGCGTTTTATACCCGAGCGATGGAGTTGAAGGCTGCGGCAGAGGCGACAAATCCGGACGAAATAAAGGCTACCTGAAAACCTATTTTCGGTTTTCAGGTAGCTTTTGTTCTTCAAATACAGGGCTGATTTAGTCTTTCAACTTCGCCAACTGATTTTGAACTTTCGCCATTTTGTCTTCCAATTCTGCCAAATGGCAGACATTCCGCGTCCACAAAAATCCGGATTGCGGCGTATGCGGCAAACCGTATCGACCCTAGAGCGACAGTTCGTTAAAAGTGATAAAAGATAGGGAAACCAAGTTTCAGACGACCTTTGTTATTATCAAGAACAATTAAGAGACCTCGTATATAGTCACACAAGGGATGCCTGCAAATTCAGCAATTTTCTTGCACAAGCTGCTAGCTGACACTTCGCCAACATGCGGGAAAACAACAGCAAAATCGGAATAAGCCATATCGGCATCAGTGGTATTCGACGGTAAAAAGCGATAATACAAATCTTCAGTTCCACAAACAGAACAAGTGAGATAGCCACCTTCGTCATCAAAATCAAACGAAGGCAATAGGTCTTCTATATCCATCTCCTCACCTTGAGCATAATGTTGACTGCAATGCGGACAAACAAGCTCGCCTTTTCCAAAGTTTTCCAAAGCAGTGAACAGCGTCGGCTCATCTTCAATCTGAAAGTAGATGCCGCGGGAATATCGGGCATTTTTTTCACCTACAAATTCAATAATTCCTTTGTTGGTAAACGTATAACCTAGTTCTCCATAATAAAAAACCTCTTGCAACTCAGGATAAATCCAACCTTGCTCCAGCATATAATTTCGGATCTGTTCTGCAAGCTCCTTTTTTTTCTTCCCTACGGGAGATACAGGAACTATATAGTAGCGATGATCAGACATTTTTTTCCTTTCTAAAAAGGTCGTCTGAAACCCATTTTCAGACGACCTTTCTGTTTCTTCAACCTATCAGTCTTTCAACTTCGCCAACTGATTTTGAACTTTTGCCATTTTGTCTTCCAACTCCGCCAAATCGGCTTTGTCTTTTGCCACCAGATGCGCGGGGGCTTTTTCGGTGTAGCCGGGTTTGGAGAGTTTAGCGTTGAGTTTGTCTAAGGCTTTTTGCAGCTTCTCGGCTTCTTTGCTCAAGCGGGCGGTTTCGGCGGCTTTGTCGATTTCGACTTTCAGCATCAGGCGCGCGCCGTTGCAGACGGCGACGGGGGCGTCTTCGCTTTCGGGCAGGGCGGCGACTTGCTGTGCTTCGGTCAGGCGGGTCATCATCGGCAGGTATTTGAGGTAGTCCGCCAAGTCGTCCGCGCTTTCGACAAACAGCGGGGCTTTCACGTTAGGCTGGATGCCCATTTCACCGCGCAGGTTGCGGACGGCGCCAATCAAATCCTGCAACACGGTCATTTGCTCGAAGGTCGTCTGAACGATTTGTTCGCGGTCGGCTTCTGGGAAGCGGGCGAGCATGATGCTGTCGGCGGTTTTAGCGTCGCACATGGGGGCGACGGTTTGCCACAATTCTTCGGTGATGAAGGGGATAATCGGATGCAGCAGGCGCAGGGCGGCTTCGAGTACGCGCAATAAGGTATGGCGTGTGGCGCGCTGACGGCTGGCGCAGCCGGTTTGGAGCTGTACTTTGGCGAGTTCCAGATACCAGTCGCAATAGTCGTTCCACACGAAGCTGTACAGGGTTTCTGCTGCCAAATCAAAGCGGTAGGTTTCGTAGGCTTGCGTAACCTGCTCGATGGTCTGATTCAGACGGCCTATGATCCACATATCGGGGAAGGAGTAGCCGCGCGGTTCGGTGGCGGTTGCGCCGTAGCCGCAGTCTTGGTTTTCGGTGTTCATCAAGACGAAGTTGGTGGCGTTCCAGATTTTGTTGCAGAAGTTGCGGTAGCCTTCGGCGCGTTTGAAGTCGAAGTTCACGCTGCGACCCAAGCTGGCGTAGCTCGCCATGGTGAAGCGCAATGCGTCCGCACCCATGCTGGGAATGCCTTCGGGGAAGAGTTTCTTCGTGGCTTCTTCCACTTTTGGCGCGGTTTCGGGTTTGCGCAGACCGGTCGTGCGTTTCACCAGCAGCTTGTCCAAGTCGATGCCGTCAATCAAATCGACGGGGTCGATGACGTTGCCTTCGGATTTGGCCATTTTTTTACCGTCATAGTCGCGCACGATGCCGTGGATGTACACGTCTTTAAACGGTACTTTGCCGGTGAAGTGGGTGGTCATCATAATCATGCGCGCCACCCAGAAGAAGATGATTTCGTAGCCGGTGACCAAGACGTTGGACGGCAGGAAGGCTTTGAGTTCGTCGGTTTCAGACGGCCAGCCGAGCGTGGAAAACGGCACGAGCGCGGAGGAGAACCATGTGTCCAATACGTCTTCTTCGCGGGTCAAGCCTGTTTTGCCGGCTTGTTTTTCGGCTTCTTCCTGATTGCGGGCGACGTAAACATTGCCTGCCTCGTCGTACCACGCGGGGATTTGATGGCCCCACCACAGTTGGCGCGAGATGCACCAGTCTTGGATGTTGTTCATCCATTGGTTGTAGGTGTTGACCCAGTTTTCGGGGATGAAGCGTACCGCGCCGCTGTCGACGGCTTTTTTGGCTTTGTCGGCGAGGCTCAAGCCTTTGAATTCGCTGTCAGGTTCGCCGCCGTTCGGTGTGGCGGACATGGCGACAAACCATTGGCTGGTCAGCATCGGCTCAATCACCGAGCCGGTGCGGTCGCCTTTCGGCGTCATCAGCGTGTGCGCTTTGATTTCGACCAACAAGCCTTGTTCCTGCAAATCGGCAACCATTTGTTTGCGCGCGGCAAAACGGTCTAAGCCTGCGTATTTTTCAGGCAGGGCAAAGCCTTGTTGCGCTTCGCCTTTGAAGTTGAACACTTCGGCGTTTGCCAGCACTTTGGCTTCCAAATCGAACACGTTAACCAAGCGCGTGTCGTGGCGTTTGCCGACTTCGTAGTCGTTGAAGTCGTGCGCAGGCGTGATTTTCACGCAGCCTGTACCGAAGTCTTTTTCAACGTATTCGTCGGCAATCACGGGGATGGTGCGGCCGGTCAGCGGCAGGATTAATTCTTTACCAATCAAATGGGTATAACGTTCGTCTTCGGGATTAACGGCAACGGCAACGTCGCCCAGCAGCGTTTCGGGACGGGTGGTCGCCACGATAACGGCTTCGGCAGGATTGTCCGCCAGTGGATAGCGGATGTGCCACATAGAACCTTGTTCTTCCACGCTTTCCACTTCCAAATCCGACACCGCCGTGCCAAGCACGGGATCCCAGTTCACCAAGCGTTTGCCGCGGTAAATCAAGCCTTGCTCAAACAGGCGCACGAACACTTCAGTCACGGTTTCGGCGCGCACATCGTCCATCGTGAAATACTCGCGCGTCCAGTCTGCGGAACAGCCCACGCGGCGCATCTGCTGCGTAATCGTGCCGCCGGAAACTTCTTTCCATTCCCACACTTTTTCCAAGAATTTTTCACGACCCAAATCATGACGGGATACGTTTTGCGCGGCAAGCTGGCGTTCGACCACAATCTGCGTGGCGATGCCCGCGTGGTCGGTGCCGGGAATCCAGGCAGTGTTGCAGCCTTTCATGCGGTAGTAGCGGGTCAGGCCGTCCATGATGGTTTGGTTGAAGGCATGGCCCATATGCAGCGTGCCGGTTACGTTGGGCGGCGGCAGTTGGATGGAAAAAGACGGTTTGGTCAAATCCATATCGGGCTGGAAATAACCTTGGGTTTCCCAGTTTTGATAGTGTTTGGATTCGATTTCGGCGGGATTGTATTTGTCTAACATGGTAAAAAATGCTGTCTGTAAAAGGGTTTGCGGGCAAACGTCTGTTTAAAAAATAATTGCGGATTATAGCGCAAAAAGGTCGTCTGAAACGGAATATCGTTTCAGACGACCTTTTTGAAACAAATCGAAACGGGCTTATTTGCCTTTGTCGGATTTGGCTTCTTTCTTCAGGGAAGCGTACAACTCAGGGTCGCGGTTTTTCAGCAGGGAGGCAATCGCCAAATCGTCGCGGTTTACTTTTGCCAAGTCAACGCGTTCGATGTGTACCAAGCGCAGCAGCTCGCGTACAGGTTTGGGCATATTGCGGCCGGATTCGTAACGTGAACCGCCGGATTGGGTTACGCCGATACGGCTCCAAAAGTCCATTTGGTTCAAACCGAGTTTTTTGCGGATATCGCGGATGTTGTCAATTTTCTCAAACGACTTCATGAAAATTCCTTTTTCTTCTGTATTGTTTGTTGATAAGCAATTCTGCTTCTTCACATTGGGAAAGTGCAAATTAGTTTTCGGCGGCAAATTTCCTTACAGGGGAAATCATTAATTGCGACATAGAAAACTATCTATACTGAATTGTTAGACAGTATATTCGAAAGAAGTTTTGTGGAATTCTTCATAAATTGGCTAAATATTTCCAAGTTAAATATTTTATAGAAGAAAAAACATTTAAAACAATAGGATAGTAATTGGGTGTCGGTAATATTTTACACAAATAAACAGTCGTTTCGGGAATGTTGCGTTTGACATTATTTATTATACATAATTGTTTTGCATGAAATTATGGAGAAAGTGCAGTGGAGATGGGCAGATTTGTCTATATCTCAGCCTGATGTTTAGATCTGGATTGGGTGATCGGGAATGGTTTTGATAGGGGCAATTTAAAAGGTCGTCTGAAAACGAGGTTTGCGGGTTTCGCCAACAACCTTGTTTATATTTCAGACGACCTTTTTGCTTTGAGAGCGGGATGGTTTGACAGATTAGGGTTTGCCGGTGGCAGGGCTGATGGTCAGGATTTCGTAGCCGGTTTCTGTCACTAAAACTTCATGTTCCCATTGGGCGGAGAGGGAGCGGTCTTTGGTCACGACCGTCCAGCCGTCGTTTAGGATGCGCAGGTGGCGTTTGCCTTGGTTGATCATCGGCTCGATGGTGAAAATCATGCCGGGCTTCAGGACGACGCCTTGTCCTTTTCGGCCGTAGTGCAGGACTTGTGGGGCTTCGTGAAAACCGCGTCCGATGCCGTGGCCGCAAAATTCTTGTACGACGGAATAGCCTGCGTTTTCGGCAACTTGTTGGCAGGCGTAGCCGATGTCGCCTAAGGTTGCGCCGGGTTTGACGGCAGCGATGCCCGCCATCATGGATTCGTGGGTGATGTCAATCAGGCGCTGGGCGATAGGGGAGACTTTGCCGACGGTAAACATGCGGCTGGAGTCGCCGTGGAAGCCGTCTTTTTTGATGGTCAGGTCGATGTTGATGATGTCGCCTTCTTTGAGCGGCTTGTCGTCGGGAATGCCGTGGCAGATGACGTGGTTGACGGAAGTACAGCAGGATTTGGGGTAGGGCGGGTTGCCGTAGTGCAGGGGGGCGGGATAGCCGCCTTGGACGTTGACGTGGTAGTCGTAAACGAGTTTGTCGATTTCGTTGGTGGTCACGCCGGGTTTGACGAATTGTCCGATGTAGTCGAGGGCTTCGGCGACGAGCTTGCCCAGTTCGCGCATTTTCTCGATTTCTTCAGGGGTTTTGATGATGATTTCGTTCATGTTGTTTCCTTGATGGTTTCAGACGACCTTAGTGCGGCACAAAGGTCGTCTGAAAGGGAAGGGGATGAGTCGGCAGCTTGCTTTAAGCACACTGCAACGAGGCGTGCGGACGTTTCGGCTTTTTTGGATTCGCGACTGATGCCGGAAGTTCAGATTAAAGCCGAACGCCAGTCCGCACTAGAATAGATTGTCGATGACTTCTTTGGATTTGGAAGGGGCCTTAGGTTTCGGAGTCGGCTTAGGTGCAGGCTTGGCTGCTTCGGGTTGGCGTTGTTCGGGTTTTGCCGCAGGTTTGGATTCGGTCGACTGTTCCGACGGCGTACGTCTGTTGCCTGCTGCGGGAAGTGTACTGCGCGGCGTTTTTTCTTCGGTATCGGGCGTTTCGGTTACAGCAGGTTTGGCATTTGCTTTGTTATTGGCGGGTTTATCTTCTGAGGCTTCGTCCTCAGTCGGGGTGGTGTTGCTGTTTTTGCCGTTTGATTTGTTTTTAGGCGGGATGACGGGATTGCGGGAATCGGTTTTTTCGTCGTCGTCAAGCTCGGCTTTGGCGGCAGGCTTGGTTCTGTCCTCTTCGGGAGCGCCGATGGGACGCCAGACTTCGACAGGGGTGTCTTTGGGAACGGGTTTATTTTTAATGGCTTCGCGTTCTTGGGAGTCGTGGCTCTTGATGGTGCTGATGACGCCGATAACCAAGGCGGCAACAGCAATGATGCAGACGCCGAAAAAGGCTCTGATTAAATGTTTGGGTTTGAGTTGGAATGAGGATTTAGGGGTTTTGGACATGATAAATCGGTAAAAATGAAATCAATCGGGCGGATTGTATCGTAATAGGTCGTCTGAAACAAAATCAGGTTTCAGACGACCTGTCAGTCAAGGGGCAATCCTATGGCTGTGGGGTGTAGTTTTGATACAGGGTAACGACTTTTTGTACGCCCACGGTGGTGCTGACGCGTTGGGTAACTTTTTCTTGTTCTTCAGGCGTCAGGATGCCCATCACATAGGTCACGTTGCCGTAGGTCACGATTTTGACGCGCGCCTGCGTGGTGGGCTTGAGGCCCAAAAGGGCGGTGCGGACTTTGGATGTGCCCCATGTGTCGTTGGTTACGTCGCCGAAGGTGCGTCCTTGGGGGGCGACGGTGATGTAGTTGTACACGCCTTCGGCGGCTTGTTCGGCACGGGCGATTTGTTCGACGAATTGTTTTTCGCCTTCAGTGGCGACTTGTCCGAGCAGCAGCAGGTGGCGGTTGTAGCCGACGACGTTGAGTTTGGGGGTGTAACCCTGCGCTTGGTTGTTTTGGCGCAGGTAGGAGCGGGCGGTGGTTTCGACGCGTACCGCCATTACGTTGTCGTCGGTTTGCGCGCCTGTGGTGCGGCGGTCGACGGCGGATTTGGTGCCGACTGCCGCGCCGCCGAGGAGTACGCCGACACAGCCGCTGAGTGTCAGGCTGAGGAGGAGGGCGGTCAGAACGGGTGCGGTATGACGTTTGATGTTCATATTTTTTCCTTGATGATGGGTTCGGCGGATATGTTTCAGACGACCTTTAAAAGGGGTCGTCTGAAAAAAAGGCTTACATTCCTTCAAGCAACATGGAGTCGATGCAGTCGCACATGGCGTGTATCAGCAGGATATGGTTTTCCTGAATGCGGGCGGTGCGCGGGTAGGGGACGTTGAGCAACACGTCGGTGTCTTTGAGCATGGCGGCGATTTTGCCGCCGTCGCGGCCGGTCATGGCGATGACGTGCATATCGCGTTCGTGTGCCGCTTTGATGGCTTCGATAACGTTGGCGGAGTTGCCGGAGGTGGAGATGCCGACCAAAACGTCGCCGGCACGTCCGAGCGCGCGCACTTGTTTGCTGAACACATGGTCAAAGCCGTAGTCGTTGCCGATGGCGGTCAGCGCGGACGTGTCCGTCGTCAGCGCGACGGCGGCAAGTTCCATGCGCTCTTTTTCAAAGCGTCCGGTCATTTCGGCGGCGAAGTGCTGCGCGTCGGCAGCCGAACCGCCGTTGCCGCAGGCTAAAATTTTGCCGTCGTTCATCAGGCATTGCAGCATCAATTCCGCTGCTTGAGCAGTCGGCCCGACCAATACTTTTTCGGCTTCCTGCTTGGCAAGGATGCTTTCGGCGAAATGGGCGGCAACGCGCTCTTGTAATGTCGTCATATCGTCAACCTGTAATATTCTTTATCCATTCGGGCGGGCGGTTTCCTTCTATCAGCACCGCATCGATGCGGCACGCGCTATCCGTCATGCCGTTTTGTTGCAGATAATACTCCGCAGACCGTTGCAGTTTCAATAACTTAGACGGCGAAATACTGTATGCGGCACCGCCGAAACCCTGATTTTTGCGGTATTTTACTTCAACAAACAGAATCATGTTACCGTTTTTGACAATCAAGTCGATTTCGCCGTAAGCGCAGTGCCAGTTGCGTGCGATGAGTTTGCAGCCTTGCGAAAGAAGAAACGCCAGCGCGCTATCTTCGCCCGCCACCCCTTGTTTGTGGTTCAGACGCATGGAGGTTTACCCCGTATAATATCGTTATATTGTTTTCAGACGACCTGATAAAGCCATGTTTCAAAAACACCTTCAAAAAGCCGCCGACAGTATTGAAAAACGGACATTATACGTTGTCGCCACGCCCATCGGCAATTTGGCGGACATCACCCTGCGCGCGCTCGCCGTCCTGCAAAAAGCCGACATTATCTGCGCCGAAGATACGCGCGTTACCGCACAGCTTCTGAGCGCATACGGCATACAGGGCAAGCTCGTCAGCGTGCGCGAGCATAACGAACAGCAAATGGCGGACAAAATCATCAACCATCTTTCAGACGACCTCACTGTCGCACAAGTTTCCGATGCTGGTACGCCTGCGGTTTGCGATCCCGGTGCGAAACTCGCCCGCCGCGTGTGCGAGGCAGGGTTTAAAGTTGTCCCCGTTGTCGGCGCGAGCGCGGTCATGGGTGCGTTGAGCGTTGCGGGCGTTACCGAACCCAATTTCTACTTCAACGGCTTTCTGCCGCCTAAATCCGGCGAACGGCAGAAGCTGCTCGCCAAATGGGTGCAGGCTGATTTTCCCGTTGTGATGTTTGAAACCCCGCACCGCATCGAAGCCACCCTCGCCGACATGGCAGCACTGTTCCCAGAGCGCAGCCTTACCCTCGCCCGAGAAATCACCAAAACCTTCGAAACCTTTCTTAGTGGTACCGTTACTGAAATTCAGACGGCCCTGAAAAACGACGGCAATCAGGCGCGCGGCGAAATGGTGCTCATCCTCCATCCCGCTACCCGTGAAAAACACGATACCTTGCCCGATGCCGCGCAAAACGTTATGAAAATCCTCGCTGCCAAATTGCCCACCAAACAGGCTGCCGAACTTGCCGCCAAAATTACCGGCGAAAGCAAAAAAGCTTTGTACGATTTGGCATTGGAGTGGAAGCGGGTTTCAGACGACGTTTGAGAGTAGGAGGTCGTCTGAAACAAGAGGGAAGGGCAGTTGTTAAGCGATAATTGTATTAACATGGGTTATATGTTAAATCGCAGGCATCTCGTGAAGAGAAGATTCAATTTACTTGATTGCCCAAATGTTTGCCAAGTTCGCATCGTTTTTTTAAACAAAATAAATCAGAAGCTCTCAGTAAGGCTTGATATTGCAGGTCGTCTGAAACGTTCAGACGACCTGCTTTTAAAGTTAAGATGGAAATATCAGAAATTCCCCGAGTTAAATGTCTGTAATTGTATGTAATGCGTGATATAATGCGAGTTCTTTGCCTTACGTTAAGGTGAGGTCAGATATAGACTCACAAAGATTAACATATTGCTTGACGGACATAGGCTTCTTGATTATATTTAGCCTCGCATTACTGTCGGGATTTCCCGTTTTTATGAAGCAGATTCTCATTTTACAAATTCTGGTTTTGACAGCGGTTGCGCTGATTAGCGCCGCATTTTCAGGTTCGCCGGGATTTTGGTCTGCTGTCGCAGGTGGGTTTTCCTATCTTATTCCCTCCGCTTTCGCAGTTTTACTTTTAAAACTTTCCAAACATAACCCTTTGTATCATGGTAAGGCGTTCATTATTGGGGAAGTTTTAAAAGTAGTGCTGTCGCTGGTGATGATGCTTGCCGTATTCATGGTTTGGCATCAGTCTTTGATATTCTTTCCGTTCTTGTTCGGATTGCTCGGTGTCAGCCATTTAGTTTTTTTAGTATCGTTGAGAGTGAAGCATTATGGCAGGTGACAAAATTACTGCTACTGATTACATCACGCACCACTTGCAAAGTTTAACCAGCCTTTCCGATGTGGCTAAAGGACAGGGCTTGGACAATATTGCTGATTTTTCTTTTATTAATATTGATGCAATATTTTTCTCTGTATTGTTGGGTGTAATCGGAAGTTTCCTACTTTTGCATGGGGCTAAGAAGGCGACGGCGGGTGTGCCCGGGCGTTTTCAAGCTGCTGTCGAGATTTTGTTTGAGTTTGTGGATGATATGTGCAAAAGCATTATTCACAACGAGCAATCTCGAAAAGCCATTGCACCGTTAGGTTTGACGCTGTTTGTATGGATTTTCCTGATGAATGCCATGGATATGCTGCCGGTGGATTTGTTCCCGTGGCTGTGGCAAAACATTATTACAGGTAACCATCATGCATTGCTGCGCATTGTGCCGACTGCAGATTTGAATACTACTTTGGCGTTGGCTATCGGTGTCTTGGTAATTTGTATTTATTACAATATCAAAATCAAAGGTGTTCGTGGTTGGATTCATGAGTTGTTTAGCGCTCCGTTCGGCGCCAAACTCGCTCCTGCCAACTTTCTTTTGAATCTTGTTGAATTCCTTTCTAAAACAGTTTCTCACGGTATGCGGTTGTTCGGTAATATGTATGCCGGTGAGCTGGTGTTCCTCCTGATTGCTTTGCTGGGTGGTGCTTGGGCATCATCTGGAAGCGTTGAAGTGTTGGATCCGATTCTGTTTGGTTTCCACATCCTTGCCGGATTGGCATGGGCAATTTTCCATATTTTGGTGATTACCCTGCAGGCATTTATCTTTATGGCCTTGGCGTTTGTCTATATCGGACAAGCTCATGATGCACATTAATTATTAGGTAGTTTTTCATTAACTTTCTTTGTTTTCTCAAGGAGTAAAAAATGGGTTTGGTAGCAATTGCATGTGGTTTGATCGTAGCATTGGGTGCATTGGGTGCCTCTATCGGTATCGCAATGGTTGGTTCCAAATATTTGGAGTCTTCTGCGCGTCAACCTGAATTGATTGGTCCGCTGCAAACTAAATTGTTCCTGATCGCTGGTCTGATTGATGCTGCATTCCTGATTGGTGTGGCTATTGCACTGTTGTTCGCCTTCGTTAAACCATTTGGTGCATAATCAAACGGCGTGTTCCGTCTAGGTACAGACTTTGGTCTGTTTGATTAACACTAGTACGAAGGTTAACTAACGTGAATATTAATGCAACCTTATTCGCTCAAATCATCGTCTTTTTCGGTTTGGTTTGGTTTACCATGAAATTTGTGTGGCCGCCGATCGCAAAAGCATTAGATGAGCGTGCCGCAAAAATTGCCGAAGGCTTGGCTGCTGCCGAGCGCGGTAAGAGCGATTTTGAACAGGCAGAGAAGAAAGTTGCAGAACTCTTGGCTGAAGGGCGTAACCAAGTTTCCGAAATGGTAGCTAACGCCGAAAAACGTGCCGCCAAAATCGTAGAAGAAGCGAAAGAGCAAGCTACTGTCGAGGCAGTGCGGATTACAGCACAAGCTAAAGCTGATGCCCAGCAAGAAATGAATCGTGCACGCGAAGTTTTGCGTGAACAGGTTGCTGCGTTGGCGGTTAAAGGTGCCGAGTCTATTTTGCGCAGTGAAGTGGATACTTCCAAACATGCGCAGTTGCTCAGTGCTTTAAAACAGGAGCTGTAATCTTATGGCTGAGTTCGCAACGATTGCCAGACCTTATGCAAAAGCATTATTCAATCTGGCGCAGGAAAAAAACCAAATTGAGTCTTGGTTGGGCGGACTGGAAGAATTAGCAGCGGTTGTTCAAAATCAGAAAGTGATTTCTTTGATCGAGCAACCTGAAACAAATACTTCTGAGAAGGTAAATTTGCTTGCCGAACTCGTTGAGTTAAAAAGTGATGAATTGAAAAATTTCATTACTGTTTTGGCAGAGCAAAAACGTTTGCCTGTATTGCCTGAAGTCTATGCTCAATATCAAGCTTTAACCTTGTCATTCAATCATACTAAGTCCGCTGTAATTTACAGCGCTTATCCATTGACTGAAGATCAACTGGCTGAGTTGGCTGAAATATTGAAAAAACGCTTTGACAGTAAGTTGCAAATTACAACTGAAGTTGCGCCTGAATTAATTGGCGGTATCAAAGTTGAAGTGGGTGACCAGGTCTTGGATTTGTCGGTGCAGGGTAAATTGAATGCCCTGTATGCGACTATGACAAATTAGGAGAGTTTTCATGCAGCTTAATCCTGCTGAAATTAGCGATTTGATTAAAGCTAAAATTGAAAATCTGTCTGGAAATACAGAAGTGCGTACTCGTGGTACGGTTATTTCTGTAACAGACGGTATTGTTCGTATTCATGGCTTGTCAGACGCAATGCAAGGCGAGATGCTCGAATTCCCGGGTAACACTTTCGGTTTGGCGATGAACTTGGAGCGTGACTCCGTCGGCGCCGTAGTGTTGGGTGAATACGAACATATTAAAGAAGGCGACACAGTTACTTGTACCGGTCGTATTTTGGAAGTACCTGTCGGTCGCGAGTTGGTTGGTCGCGTTGTAGATGCACTGGGTCGTCCGATTGATGGCAAAGGTCCGATCAACACATCTTCTACTGCACCCATTGAAAAAATTGCACCAGGTGTGATTGCCCGTAAATCGGTTGACCAGCCTATGCAAACTGGTCTGAAGGCCATTGACTCAATGGTTCCGATTGGTCGCGGTCAACGTGAGCTGATCATTGGTGACCGCCAAACAGGTAAAACAGCCGTAGCATTGGATGCTATTGTTAACCAAAAAGGTACAGGCGTTATCTGTATTTATGTTGCAATCGGTCAAAAAGCGTCTTCTATTGCTAACGTAGTACGCAAATTGGAAGAGCATGGTGCAATGGAACACACGATTGTGGTTGCTGCGACTGCTTCTGAAGCTGCGGCTCTGCAATATATCGCACCTTATGCAGGTTGTACTATGGGCGAGTTCTTCCGCGACCGCGGTGAAGACGCATTGATTGTATATGATGACTTGTCCAAACAAGCTGTTGCTTACCGTCAAATTTCCCTGTTGCTGCGCCGTCCTCCCGGTCGCGAAGCATATCCTGGCGACGTTTTCTATCTGCACTCCCGCTTGTTGGAACGTGCTGCCCGTGTAAATGAACACGAAGTTGAAAAACTGACTAATGGCGAAGTGAAGGGTAAAACAGGCTCTTTGACTGCATTGCCGATTATTGAAACCCAAGCCGGCGACGTATCTGCGTTCGTACCGACAAACGTGATTTCGATTACCGACGGTCAGATTTTCTTGGAAACCGACTTGTTTAATGCTGGTATCCGTCCTGCGATTAATGCCGGTATTTCGGTATCGCGCGTAGGTGGTGCAGCGCAAACTAAAGTAATTAAAAAATTGGGTGGTGGTATCCGTTTGGCACTCGCTCAATATCGTGAGTTGGCAGCCTTCTCGCAATTTGCTTCCGATTTGGATGAAGCTACACGCAAACAGCTGCAGCACGGTGAAGTGGTTACTGAATTGATGAAGCAAAAACAATTCAGCACTTTGGATACAGCCGAAATGGCTTTGACCTTGTGGGCCATTAATAATGGTTCTTACGAAGATGTACCGGTATCCAAAGCATTGGCCTTCGAAGCAGAATTTTTGAGCTTTGTACGCACTCAGCATCCTGGTGTTTTAGAAGCAATCAATGCATCAGGTGCGATGTCCGATGAAAGTGAAAAAGCATTGACCGAAGCCATGAATTCTTTCAAATCTTCTTATGCTTACCAAGCCTAAGAGCTGAAATGAAAGGAGTCTGAAATGGCAGTCGGAAAAGAGATTCTCACCAAAATCCGTAGTGTTCAAAATACCCAAAAGATCACTAAAGCAATGCAGATGGTGTCAACCTCTAAAATGCGGAAGACTCAGGAACGGATGCGCTTGGCGCGTCCGTATGCCGAAAAAGTGCGGACAGTTATGAGTCATTTGGCGCGAACCCATGAAGATCACGGTATTAAATTATTGGCACCTCATCGTGAAACACGTCGGGTAGGTTTCATTTTAATCACCTCTGATAAAGGTCTTTGTGGTGGTTTGAACGCGAATGTTTTGAAGAAATTCTTAGCGCAAGTCCAAGAATACCAAGAACAAGGCATTGAAGTTGATGTCGTCTGTTTAGGTAGTAAAGGTTTGGCAGCTTGTCAAAATATCGGTTTGAACGTTATTGCCAGTGCGATTAATTTGGGTGATACCCCAAGAATGGAATTGCTGCTTGGTCCATTGACTGAAATCTTCCAACGTTACGAGAAGCATGAGTTAGATAAGATACATCTGGTGTATTCATGTTTTGTGAATACCATGCGTCAAGAACCACGGTTGGAGGTTCTGCTGCCTATCGGCGAAAATGTGATAGAAGACGAGGAGAGTTATTCTTCATTCAGTTGGGAATACCGTTATGAGCCAAGTCCTGTCGCTGTGTTGGAATATCTGGTTCGCCGCTATTTAGAGTCTGTGGTTTACCAGGCATTGAGTGATAATATGGCATCTGAGCAAGCTGCGCGTATGGTGGCAATGAAAGCGGCCACCGACAATGCGGGCAATGCCATTAAAGAGTTGCGTTTGGTATATAACAAATCGCGTCAAGCTGCGATTACCACGGAATTGTCAGAAATTGTAGCAGGTGCGGCGGCAGTTTAATGTCGTCTAAAACCTGAACAGGAAATTAGGATACGATAATGAGCCAAGGCAAAATCGTACAAATTATTGGTGCGGTAGTTGACGTGGAGTTCCCACGTGATGCCATTCCGCGTGTTTACGACGCCCTGAAATTGGATGCAAACGGCCTGACTTTGGAAGTGCAACAGCTTCTGGGTGACGGCGTAGTCCGTACTATTGCAATGGGTAGTTCGGATGGTTTGAAACGCGGCATGACTGTAAGCAATACAGGTGCGCCGATTACAGTGCCGGTAGGTAAAGGCACGTTGGGACGTATTGTCGATGTATTGGGTACGCCTGTTGATGAAGCAGGTCCGATTGATACCGACAAACACCGTGCCATCCATCAGACAGCTCCGAAATTTGATGAACTGTCTGCGACTACTGAGCTGTTGGAAACCGGCATTAAAGTGATTGACTTGCTGTGTCCGTTTGCCAAAGGCGGTAAAGTAGGTCTGTTCGGTGGTGCCGGTGTAGGCAAAACCGTCAACATGATGGAATTGATTAACAACATCGCCAAAGCACATAGCGGTTTGTCCGTGTTCGCAGGTGTGGGTGAGCGTACCCGTGAAGGTAACGACTTCTACCACGAGATGAAAGATTCCAACGTATTGGACAAAGTGGCGATGGTTTACGGTCAGATGAACGAACCTCCGGGTAACCGTCTGCGTGTAGCCTTGACCGGTTTGACGATGGCCGAATACTTCCGTGATGAAAAAGACGAAAGCGGTAAAGGTCGTGACGTATTGTTCTTCGTGGACAATATCTACCGTTACACCCTGGCCGGTACCGAAGTATCCGCATTGTTGGGCCGTATGCCTTCAGCAGTAGGTTACCAACCGACATTGGCTGAAGAAATGGGTCGTTTGCAAGAGCGTATTACCTCTACCCAAACAGGCTCCATTACTTCTATTCAAGCCGTATATGTACCTGCAGATGACTTGACTGACCCGTCTCCTGCAACGACATTTGCCCACTTGGACGCCACTGTCGTTTTGAGCCGTGACATTGCCTCTTTGGGTATTTACCCAGCAGTTGACCCGCTCGATTCCACTTCGCGCCAACTGGATCCGATGGTATTGGGTCAAGAACACTATGACGTAGCCCGCGGCGTACAATCTACCCTGCAAAAATACAAAGAATTGCGCGATATTATTGCCATTCTGGGTATGGACGAATTGTCAGACGAAGATAAACTGACCGTGATGCGTGCGCGTAAGATCCAACGCTTCCTGTCGCAACCGTTCCACGTTGCCGAAGTATTTACCGGCTCTCCCGGCAAATATGTATCGCTGCGTGACACCATTGCCGGCTTTAAAGCTATCTTGAACGGTGAATACGACCATCTGCCTGAACAAGCTTTCTACATGGTAGGCGGTATCGAAGAAGCGGTCGAGAAAGCGAAAACCTTAAACTAAGGAGGTCGGCATGAGCATCATGCGAGTTGAAGTGGTAAGTAGCGAGCAGAACATCTATTCAGGCGAAGCCAGTTTTGTAGTGGTTCCGACTGTTCAAGGTGAGCTCGGTATTTATCCGCGACACGAGCCGATTATGAGTTTGGTACGTCCCGGTGCATTGCGTTTGACCGTGCCCGGCGAAGCCGAAGAAGTGCTTGTTGCCGTTTCCGGCGGGGTGCTGGAAGTACAGCCTAACCAACTTACTGTATTGGCGGATGTTGCCGTACGCAGTTCCGAGATGGATCGCGAGCGCGCCGAAGCTGCCAAAAAAGCGGCGGAAACCGGCATTTCTCAAGCTAAAGACGATAAGTCGTTGGCTGAAGCGCACAAAGCCTTAGCCGCTGCGATTGCCCAGCTCAAAACCTTGGATTATCTTCGTTCGCACAAAAACAAATAAACAGATTTGCTTTACAAAAAGCACGGTTGATTACCGTGCTTTTTATTTTTTGGATTGACTGGAAAATATGAAAAATTTGCTGGGATAAGTTTAAATAGGGGAGAACATTCTATAGTGGATTAAATTTAAATCAGGACAAGGCGACGAAGCCGCGGACAGTACAGATAGTACGGCAAGGCGAGGCAACGCCGTACTGGTTTAAAGTTAATCCACTATAACAAGTCCAAATCAAAAGGTCGCCTGAAAAATCTTGTTTCAGGTTTTCAGACGCCCTTTCGTTTGCCGGCTGCTTGGCATCATGCGGTTTGTGGAATAGTTTTGATACCGTTTGCGAGGGAAGGGCGGGTTGGATATTTTCCAGTTCGAATGACAATGATTATGTTTGGAGGTCGTCTGAAAATTTTGTCTTACGGTCTTGTGTTGTTTGGAAGGATGAAAGGCTATCAAGAGAAAAGTGTGAGGAAAGGTCGTCTGAAAGCTATGTTCAAGGTTTAATACCATGGAAGCTGCGTTTTCAGACGACCTTTTCATCGCTATTGCTTCACAGGCTTCAAAGTCGGCAAAACCGTATCCCAAATGGCAAGGACTTCGGCTTCGCTGCGCTTCGTCCCGTCTTTTTTCTCAGTGCCAAACTGCATCATGATGCGCGGATCGCCACCGTCGCGCTCCCAAAAGAACATATATTTGTTACCGCCCCATTTCACCAATTTTTCCTCTCCCGACATGCCGTTGATGGTACGTTTGCCTTGGCGGATGGTGTGCGTTAGGGCTTTAACCATTACACCCTTATCTAAATTAACCTTGCGTTTCAACAGTGTCGCTTCGCCTGCTTTCAACACATCGCCGTGCATGATTTCCAAACTCATATCGTGTTGTTTGGCAAATGCGACGGTGCTATGAACCTCAAACGGCATTTTACCGTCATCAGCGATAAAACCGCCTATCAGGCAGATGCCGTGTTTATTTGGCACTTCAAATTCCTGTCTTGTTTTCAAACCGCTGAGGATTTCTTGGCGGAATTTTTTCTCTATGGTGTTTATCGCTTCTTTTTCTTGGGCTTTCCAGTTGGCAGGAGCTTTGCCGTTTTCGGCGGGGATATAGAAAAAACTGCGTACGATATAAGCGTCATCATTATCCAGCTTGAAATATAAATCGGCTTCGTAAGGCATGCCATCTTTCCCGATAATATTTTCCCAATGGAATCCGCCGCGTGTTACCTGCATCATTGCCCGATCCGGAATCAGGGTGCGGGTATCGACGACAATATCGGTTCCATCATACCCACTATGTTTGAACCTATTGATAGTCCTAACGTTTCTATCCCAATCATTAAACATAACCATCACACTCCAGCCGTTGTAAGTCATGTGCGTACTGCCATGACGGCGTTTGGACGGCAGGCGCAATTGATAGCGGCCGCTGCAATAAGGCTGTTCGGTCCAGTAGGCGGTGTCGATGGCGGTTTTGGTAACGGTTGGCGAAGTTTCTGCCGATGGGGACGCGGTGGGCGTGCAGGCTGTGGCTGCGAGTATGAGGGATAGGGCAGTTATGCGGATGATCATGGATAAGCTCCGTGATTGAATAGGGGTCGTCTGAAAGTATAGTTTGATTCAGACGACCTTTGTCATAAAACGGGCTTGGCGGTATTTATTGAATATGGGTGGAAATCTGAGGTGTGTTTGGGCGTGCTTGAGGTTTGGGATGGCTTTTACTGCCTGATGGTTTGAGACAAGTCTGTGTTTATGCCTAACTATTTTTCTTCTTTATTGTCTTTTCCCAAGGTATCGTCTTTTGTTACGGCTTTATTTGCAAAAATTGTTAATATCCGAAAATTTGATTATACTCATAAAGTATTAGTGCTTTTGGTTTATAATCCATTATTGTAGATTCACTTTTTAGTCTGAATCTGCCAATGCCCGATTGAAGACCGTTATGTAAAAAATGGCAGCGATGCGTATTTCGATTGCCGTTTTTCTCGGTGGATTTAAATAAACAGGCAAAGCAGGAGCTTGGCGTTTTATCTCAATCCACTCAAAACAACAGAGAGAATTTATGGACACAACCAAACCTACTCCCCGTTCCGAACAACAAGCCAACCGCCGCTATCTGACCGTGTGGCGGTGGCATTTTTATTTCGGACTTCTGGTCGCTCCCTTTCTGACCCTGCTTGCCGTAACAGGTCTGGGAATGCTGCTGTTTGCCAATATTACCGGCAAAGAGGGTGAGCGTATAAACGTTACCCCGCAGGCGCAAGTGCAGCCTTTGTCGGCGCAGGCAGAAGCGGCACGGCAATCTGTGAACCCTGAAACCGCGTCGGTGGTGCAATATGTCGCGCCGCGCGCCAATGATATGGTTGCCGTGTTCCGTGTGGACAATGGCGACAACTCGATGATGGTCGCCGTTGATCCCTATACGGCGAAGGTCGTCAATTCAACGCCGCGCAATGACGGCTGGTATCACATCATGGACGAAATCCATGGCGATATGATGATCGGTCCGGTGGGCGACTATATACTGGAAACAGCGGCTTCGCTGACTATCCTGATGATTATTACCGGGATTTACCTGTGGTGGGCGAAACAGCGCAGCCTGAAATCCATGCTTGTGCCGAAAGCAGGCAAAGGACGCACATGGTGGCGCAGCATGCACGGCGCATTCGGTACTTGGGTTTCTTTGCTTCTATTGCTGTTCTGCCTGTCGGGCGTTGCTTGGGCGGGTATTTGGGGCGGTAAGCTGGTTCAGTCTTGGAGCCAATTCCCTGCCGGTAAATGGGGCGTCGAACCGAACCCTGTATCTACCGTGCCGACCCACGGCGATGTCTTGAACGACGGCAAAATCAAAGAAGTACCGTGGGTTCTGGAGCTTACGCCTATGCCTGTTTCCGGTACGACGAAGGGCGAAAACGGCATCAATCCGAGCGAACCGATGACTTTGGAAACGGTTGACCGCTTTGCCCGCGAAATCGGTTTCGAAGGCCGCTACAAGCTTAATCTGCCTAAAGGCGAAACAGGCGTGTGGACGCTGTCTCAGGACTCGATGAGCTACGATATGCCGAGTCCGACCGCCGACCGCACGGTACACATCGATCAATACAGCGGCAAAGTGCTTGCCGACATCCATTACGACGATTACAACTTCTTCGGCAAATTCATGGCGGTCAGCATCGCGCTGCACATCGGTACGATGGGTTGGTGGAGCGTGCTGGCGAACGTTTTGTTCTGCTTGGCGGTCATCTTCATCTGCGTCAGCGGCTGCGTGATGTGGTGGAAACGCCGTCCTACAAAAGCGGGCGGACTGGTTCCTCCGGCGCAGAAAATCGAGCTGCCGGTATGGTGGGCAATGGCTGTGCCGCTGTTGATTGTGGCGGTATTGTTCCCAACTGCCATCGCCGCCATCGCCGTGATTTGGATTTTGGATACGGCTTTGCTGTCGCGGATTCCGGCGTTGTCGCGGTGGTTCAAATAAACTATAGTGGATTAAATTTAAATCAGGACAAGGCGACGAAGCCGCAGACAGTACAGATAGTACGGCAAGGCGAGGCAACGCCGTACTGGTTTAAAGTTAATCCACTATAAACGCTTATGGCGCGTGGCAGACGATAAGCCGTCAGGCTTGATTTGCCAAAGCTAAAAGGTCGTCTGAAAACCAAATTAGGTTTTCAGACGACCTTTTTTTGAAGATTAACTGCAAATACTTGAATCGGTCAGAAGCTAAGGGGAGATAATCTACTTCAGTTCCTTAAGTATTTTTTGGGTTGTATGAAATGCTCCGCTTCCTTCAGGATTTCAGGTTTCACAATTCCCTGTAAATTCTTAGTGGGAATGGTCAATTCAGGTCTGCCTAAAGAATACGCACCAATTTCGTAACTTTGATACAGGAAAGTCAAGCCGTTTTTATCGAAACGCCAGTTTTCCGTGGCGGAAAATTTGTCACTATTGTATCCACTAATGTAATCACGTGCTTCTTCTTCGGTGTCATCACTATTTTCCTTCAGGTATTTGACATAGGCTTCTTTAATCAGATGCGTCAGCTTTGCTTTTTGTCCGGGCAACAGGATATCATCCAATTTAAGCGGCTTCGGATTGGCAATGCCGCGTTTCAACACCATCAGCGTGTGCACGCCGTTTCCGTGTGCGCCACAGGTATATTCCCAGTCTTCTTGTCCGAAAACGGCATAATTGGGCGTATAGCCTTCCAGTTCTAACGTATCCACATAGTCCAACGCACAAGGAGAGCCATCATCTTTGCCGAGTTTCCTATTTTCCCGATTGGTCTCCTTTACGTCTTTGTCGCGTATTAAGGTCGTCTGAACCGATTTCTGCGTAGGCAGTTTGCCCCCCATTTGTTTTCTGATCCAGTCATCCAAATGTTTATCGCCGGTAATCGGATAGCCGACAGTAAGTTGATGGCAAAGGGGTTTGCCTTCACTGTTTTTTCCGTCACAGGATTTGGCTTCCAAGGTTTTGGATTGAAACGATAAAGGAGCAGCCTGAACATTTGCAAAGAAAACGAGGGACAATGCTGCGGCAGCAAGCGTTTTGCGGAACATATCAACACCTATTAGGATTTTGATTTAATTAAAGGAAAGCCCAATGCTTCGCGGCTTTCGACGTATTTCTGCGCTACGGTGCGGCTCAGCACGCGGATGCGGCCGATGTAGGTGGCGCGTTCGGTAACGGAAATGGCGCCGCGTGCGTCTAAGAGGTTGAAGGTGTGTCCGGCTTTGAGGACCAGCTCGTAGGCGGGCAGGGCGAGGCTGGCGTTTTCTTCGGCGAGCAGGCGTTTGGCTTGCGCTTCGTAGTCGTTGAACTGGCGCAGCAGCCAGTCGGCATCGCTGTATTCGAAGTTGTAGGTGGATTGTTCGACTTCGTTTTGGTGGTACACGTCGCCGTAGGTGACGGTGTTGCCGTCGAGCGTTTTTGCCCAAACGAGGTCATAGACGTTTTCTACGCCTTGCAGATACATCGCCAAGCGTTCAATGCCGTAGGTGATTTCGCCGAGTACAGGCGTGCAGTCGATGCCGCCGACTTGTTGGAAGTAGGTGAACTGGGTCACTTCCATGCCGTTGAGCCAGACTTCCCAGCCCAAGCCCCATGCGCCGAGGGTGGGGTTTTCCCAGTCGTCTTCAACGAAGCGGATGTCGTGGACTTTGGGGTCGATGCCCAATTCGCGCAGGGAATCGAGATAGAGGTCTTGGATATTGGCGGGCGCGGGTTTGAGGGCGACTTGGAATTGGTAATAGTGTTGCAGGCGGTTGGGGTTGTCGCCGTAGCGGCCGTCTTTGGGGCGGCGGCTGGGTTGGACATAGGCAGCAAACCAAGGCTCGGGACCGAGCGCGCGCAGGCAGGTGGCGGGGTGGGAAGTACCGGCGCCGACTTCCATGTCGAAAGGTTGGATGACGGTGCAGCCTTTGTCTGCCCAGAATGTTTGCAGTTTGAAGATGATTTGTTGGAAGGTGAGCATGGCTTATGTTTCGGATTGGGATAAAAGGGGGATTTTACTGTTTTGACGGTGTTTTGGGTAGGTGTACAGGCAGATGGAATGACGGGGCGGCGGTGTGATTTGACTGTCAATAAATGCGGAAACATGCCACAATGCCGTTATCCTGTTGTCTGTTTTAATCTGTTTTGATTGAATTTGAGGAGTCGCCCATGACCCCGATTTTGGCTTTCGATATTGAAACCGTACCTGATGTGAACGGCATCCGCCTGTTGTACGACCTGCCTGCCTCTTTGCCGGACGACGAGGTGGTCTTGTTTGCCCAGCAGAAACGCCGCGCCCAAAACGGCTCTGACTTTATGCAGCACCACCTGCACCAAGTAGTTGCCATTTCCTGCTGTATGCGCTGGGGGCAGGACAAAATCCATGTCGGCACCATAGGCGAAATGCACGACAGCGAAGAGGAAATGATCGCCAAGTTTTTCGACCTTATCGAAAGCCATACGCCGCAATTGGTCAGTTGGAACGGCGGCGGCTTCGATCTGCCCGTCCTGCATTACCGCGCGCTGATACACGGCATTGCGGCGGCGCGTTATTGGGATATGGGCGAGGGCGATTTCGGCGACAGCCGTGATTTCAAGTGGAACAACTACATCAGCCGCTACCACAACCGCCATTGCGACCTGATGGATCTGCTCGCCCTGTACCAACCGCGTGCCAATGTGCCGCTGGACGATATGGCGAAACTTTGCGGCTTCCCTGGCAAACTGGGCATGGACGGCAGCAAAGTTTGGGAGGCGTTCCACGCAGGTCGTCTGAAAGACATCCGCGATTATTGCGAAACCGATGCGGCAAACACTTATTTAATGTTCTTGCGCTTCCGCCTGATGAGCGGCGCTTTGGACGCGGACGAGTATGAAGTGGAAGTCAAACGGCTGAAGCATTACCTGACCGGACAGGCTCAGGACAAGCAGCATTGGAACGAGTTTGTCGCCGCGTGGCGTTAACAACGCGGTGATTTCCTAAAGCCCTGACGATGGGCGGAAAGCCGCTAATTTATAGTGGATTAACTGTAAACCGGTACGGCGTTGCCTCGCCTTAGCTCAAAGAGAACGATTCTCTAAGGTGCTGAAGCACCAAGTGAATCGGTTCCGTACTATCTGTACTGTCTGCGGCTTCGTCGCCTTGTACTGATTTAAATTTAATCCACTATGCAATAGCGGTGTATCGGTCTGGATTGTTTTCCTGATACTGACAAGCAGAGACCTTTGCAAAATTCCCCAAAATCCCCTAAATTCCCACCAAGACATTTAGGGGATTTTCCATGAGCACCTTCTTCCGGCAAACCGCACAAGCCATGATTGCCAAACACATCGACCGCTTCCCAC
>NZ_CALNWV010000015.1:0-46148 GCF_940793045.1 Neisseria sp. Marseille-Q2251 | reverse complement strand
GCGCAAAGCCATCTGAAGGCGATGTGTTTGAACCTGTTGAAAGCGGCTAACAGGCTAAGTGTGCCTGTTGCTGCCTAAAAGGCGGCCCGGATGCCTGATTATCGGGTATCCGGGGAGGATTAAGGGGATATTTGGGTAAAATTAGGAGTGATTTGGGGGGCGGAAATAGACGAAAACCTGTGTTTGGGTTTCGGCTGTCGGGGGAAGGGCTTTTTTGCAAAGGTCTCCACTTTTGAATTTTGGAAACTGTTTTTCAAATATCTGTTTCTTAAAATTTCCAATGGATCCCCGCCTGCGCGGTAATGACGGTTCATAATGCTGATTAAAAACCGAGCTGCCTGTAGCGTGGGTTCTACCCACGAATGAACAGAGATGATTGGATTCGGATGTTTGGGCGGAAGATCGTGGGCGAAGCCCACGCTACGATTTGCTGCAACGGCAACTTGTTCCTTCCCCCGTCCGACGGGGGAAGGTTAGGATGGGGGTGGCTTTATGGTTCTAGGTAAAATTAAATTCGTGCAAACTGTAGAGCCGATCTCTCCTGCTAGACGGGAGATTCAGCCGCTCGTAGCGTGGGTTCTACCCACGAATAAACAGAGATGATTAGATTCGGATGTTTGGGCGGAAGATCGCGGGCGAAGCCCACGCTACGATTTGCTGCAACGGCAACTTGTTCCTTCCCCCGTCTGGCGGGGGAAGGTTAGGATGGAGGTGGCTTTATGGTTCTAGGTAAAATCAAATTCGTGCAAACTGTAGAGTTAACCTCTTCCGCCAGACGGGAGAGCCAGCCGCCCGTAGCGTAGGTTCTACCCACGAATAAACAGAGATGATTAGATTCGGATGTTTGGGTGGGAAGGTCGTGGGCGAAGCCCACGCTACGGGTCGGTTTATCCTGAATCTGTATCCACTTGACGAAGGGTCGTCTGAAAACAGAAATCCTCAATTTTTCAGACGACCTCAATAACAGACTTTCAATTCAATCCACTATAATTTTTACCATTGAAATTTACGGCAACTATTTACATTATCCACGCCATAATAATTTTCCGCATCCAATTTATTATTTCTATAAAATATAGGTATTCCTCTAAAATATTTATTTAAATCAATATCTCTATCTCTATCTCCATCACTTAAGGTATGTTTTCCTTTCCAATTAACGTAGTATTTAGAAGGCGCCATAACCAAGCACCCACTTTTATGATTTAAAATCAAAATATTATTAGTTTCATGATAATGCGAGGAATTTTCTTCCAAATCCTCTACCATGCCTCCTTCTATGTGCATAAATATCGAATACTTGCCATCAGGCGAAGATTCCAGATAAACCATTTCAGATACACAATTATCTACTTCATCTTTTTGATAACAGCCATCTTGTAAGGAATATGTTTTTATTCCTTTATTTTTCATCGTATAGCGCATAAAAATATTTTTTTTATTTGGCTTTAAAAACTCTAGCTGCCCATAACCCAACAAATTTTGCACCTCGCGAACAGGAAAAATATTTTGTTCTGCCATAGCGAAACTACTATAAATAAAGAATAATAAAATGATTTTCTTCATATCAATCCACCTTTGTCGTATTGCTCCTGCTCCCGTGCCCAGTCCACCATATCTTTAGGATAGTACAGATACTGCCGCAGGGAGGTGTCGTCCAAATCTTTCAAATAGGCGACGGCGGCGGATTCAAAACTCCAGTAGCCGATATAGCCGCCATATTCGGGATCTTGGTTCAAATGTGTGTCAATCAGGAGATTGCCGATTTTTCGGTTGCCTTCGTACCAGCCGGAGAGGTAGGCGTTGAGGTGTTTCAGGGTTTCTTCCTTGCTTTCTGCCATGATTGCTTGCAGTAGGGGTTTGCGGAAGTTGTGTCCGCCTTTGGCAAATTTGGCGCGGGGATCAAATTTCGTGGGTATCGCCATATTCATCAAAGCCCTGAACGAGGGGTCGTAATACATTTCGTCATCGTTATAGGGATTGAGGCTGTCTTTAATGGTTTCCAGCCAATCCATCCGTTCGAACAAGAGGCAAAGTCCGATAATGTTGGGCTGCTTTTCTCCCGCCCACTCCTCCGGTCCCCAAATAAACATGATGTCTTCCTCTTGCCCGTATTGCCTGTGTATATCTAGGCATTGCTTACAGTAATAAACTATCTGCTCCATACGTTGCTTGATTTCCTCTATCGGAAATCCTGCGGTGTATTCGGTAAGTAATAAAGGATATAACTGGTCAACCACATTTGTAGGCGGTTCGGTAGGATAGTCTTTTTCACACTGAAACGTGACATTAAGCAACATAAGGTTATTTTCATAAGATTGTTCAAAAAAATCCTGATTGAACAACCCCTGACGGTCTTTGTTATGGTCGTATTTGCTTTGATTGGTCATTTTGAGTCTTTTAAATAAATAAGTTATTTTAAGCCGCATTGCTCCTGTTCGTGCTTAAGCTCCTGCTCCCGTGCCCAGTCCACCATATCTTTAGGATAGTACAGATACTGCCGCAGGGAGGTGTCGTCCAAATCTTTCAAATAGGCGACGGCGGCGGATTCAAAACTCCAGTAGCCGATATAGCCGCCATATTCGGGATCTTGGTTCAAATGTGTGTCAATCAGGAGATTGCCGATTTTTCGGTTGCCTTCGTACCAGCCGGAGAGGTAGGCGTTGAGGTGTTTCAGGGTTTCTTCCTTGCTTTCTGCCATGATTGCTTGCAGTAGGGGTTTGCGGAAGTTGTGTCCGCCTTTGGCAAATTTGGCGCGGGGATCAAATTTCGTGGGTATCGCCATATTCATCAAAGCCCTGAACGAGGGGTCGTAATACATTTCGTCATCGTTATAGGGATTGAGGCTGTCTTTAATGGTTTCCAGCCAATCCATCCGTTCGAACAAGAGGCAAAGTCCGATAATGTTGGGTTGCTCTTCTCCCGCCCACTCCTCCGGCCCCCAAATAAACATGATGTCTTCCTTTTGCCCGTATTGCCTGTGTATATCCAGGCATTGCTTACAGTAATAAACTATTTGATTCATACGCTTCTTGATTTCTTCTATCGGAAATCCTGCGGTGTATTCGGTAAGCATTGTTAGATAAAGCTGTTGAGGCAGTGCATCTGAAGGAATAGTTGAATCACTCTTACTTTCTTCTATCCACTCTTGCAGCAGTTGTAGATTTTCAGAATAACTGGTTTTAAAAAAATCTTCTTTAAACAATCCCTGACGGTCTTTATTGCGATCATATTTAACTTGATTGGTCATTTTAGTCCTTAAATAGACAAGTAAGTTATTTAAATCATCTGGGGCTGGTTTCTGCATTTTTCCAACGTTTTTTTTGGCATTTTCATAGTTTCTTTGTGCTTTTAGCCTTTTCTCCGTTAGCGAACAATCAATTCTTTACCTAGAAAATGTGGTCGGCAGGTTTGTGATGGCGGTGTATCACAGCCATATGAATAATTAAACAGGACGACTGCTATTGGCAAAGAGGTCGTCTGAAAACTTTCAGACGACCTTGATAGATGTTGGATTTCCAACCCAATCTACGCTTACTGCACTCCTTCGGATGTTTTGAAAAAAGCGTTTTCCAAAATAGGCGTTGGCGGAGGCAGCATATTGAATCGATACTCGGAAGGATGGCATTTGATGTTCGGTTTGTCTGCACTTTTAATGTTTATATCGACGGTATCGGTATTTTTTGCCGAACAAAATAGCATTATGATAGGTATAAACTGCGTACTTAAAATAGGCATCATAAATCATCTTCAAGCTTTTATCATTACGCATAATATCCCATATCATTTTCCGACGCTGTTCTCTTTGAACTCCCCCTGATGTGGAAAACAAAAATTTCGTTATAAAATGAAAACTTTGTTCAAATATTTGCTGATGATTGAAATTTTATCTTTTAGGACGGTAGAATGCGGGGGTATTGGATAGGAGACATCCTCTAAAATGTTGGGACTACCTGATTTGTGGTTCCGAGTGTCAAAATTTGAACAATGAAAGTACCAATCATGCAGGAACCTTATTCTCGCGAGGGGAATAATCCCTCATCTCATTCCGGCTCATTTTGGGAGCGCGAAGTATTGCGCGAAGTATTGCTGGCTTCTTATAAAGAGCAGCGTAGCGCACGTATTTGGCGCAATATTTGGCGTGTTATCGGTGTGATTTTATTTCTCATGTTTATTGCGTCACTGTTTGGAGACGATACCGATGCAGTACAAAGCAGCGGGGAACATACGGCAGTTATCGATTTGAAAGGTGAAATCGGCAATGAACTTGATGATCAGGTTGAGATGCTGCGCACTGGTATGGAGGCGGTTTACAATAATCCCAATGCTAAAGCGATTATCATCCGCGCCAATAGTCCGGGCGGATCGCCTGTGGTTTCCAATATTGCGTTTAACGAAATCCGCCGCATGAAGTCGGAGCATAAAGACATTCCTGTGTATGTGGTGGCGGAAGATATGTGTGCATCGGGCTGTTATTACATTGCGGCTGCGGCTGACAAGATTTATGCGGATCCTTCCAGCGTGGTAGGCAGTATCGGTGTAATTGGCGGAGGGTTTGATGCGACGGGGCTGATGGATAAAATCGGTATCAAACGTCGTCTGAAAATCGCGGGCAGCAATAAAGGCATGGGCGATCCGTTTTCTCCTGAAACGCCCGCACAAACTCAGATTTGGGAAAAAATGCTGACCGATATCCATAAGGAATTTATTAAATCGGTTAAACTCGGACGCGGAAAGCGTTTGAAAGATCAGCAGTATTCTGATGTTTTCAGCGGCCGTATCTATACCGGTTCGGAGGCTAAAGAAGTGGGATTGATTGATGATTTCGGCAGCGTATATAGTGTCGCTAGAGATGTCGTCAAAGCCCCTGAGTTGGTGAACTATACGCCTGAAGAGGATTTCGGCAAAATATTGGGTCGCCATTTGAGTGCTGAAATGGAGACTAAAGTTAAAGAAAAACTGTCGAAAATATGGTAACAGGATTTGTCCATTATTCGTTTGTTGCCGCCCTAAGTCATTGTGGGGTCGTCTGAAAACGTATCTCTTGAGGTGTTTGATGATGTTCCATATGCCATTTATAGGTTGGAAGGTAACAAACCAATGACAAAAAAGCGGCTTGGAAGGTGTCCTTGCCGCTTTTTTAAGTCCACTAATATAGGGTAAAGTTATCCGTCCTTCGATTAAAGCGACCGCAGAAGCAGTTTTTTGTATGTCAAACAGTTTTTTGTTGATAATACGAAGGCTTCAAGATCGGAACTGCTGAGGCTGAATGTTTATCATGAAATGCCAAGGAATGTTTGAGGTCGTCTGAAAAGCCATTTTGTCATTTCATCTGCGTGATAAAGGTTTATCAGTTGGCGTTAGCGTTCCCGATTTTTGCATCCAACCCCTTCATATCTTATAAATATTATGATTAATGTCCAACATCTAGATTTTTACTACGGCAATACGCAGGCCTTATACGATGTCTCGGTTGAGCTTCCGCAGGGCAGTATTACCGGATTAATCGGACCTAATGGTGCCGGCAAATCCACTTTGATGCGCTGTATGGCAGGATTGGAAATCCCGACATCCGGGGATGTCTTACTTGATGGTCTGCCTATTCTTGATAATCCGCGCGACAGCTTTTCCAAACTCGGCTACCTACCTGATTTTTTTGGTTTGCCGGATGGTTTGAGCGTAATCCAGTGCTTAACTTATGCCGCCAAATCCCGCGGTATTCCTGATGCGCGACTTCCTGATTTGCTGCTGGAAACCGTTCGCCTGCTTAATTTGGAACATAAACTCTATGCCAAAGTCAGCGACCTCTCCCGCGGTCAGAAGCAGCGTGTCGGTATCGGACAAGTCATCATCCATCGTCCTAAGTTCTTGCTTTTGGATGAACCCGCCAGCGGTCTTGACCCTGAGGCACGACATGAATTGTCTTTGTTGCTGCTGAAGCTCAAAGATGAAGGCATGAGTATTTTGGTATCGAGCCATATTCTTTCCGAGCTGGATGAATATTGTTCGCATATGCTGGTGATCAAAGGCGGACGTGTTCAGGCATTTCAATCTGTTAATGATGATGTTAACGAAGATCAGACTGTTTCGCTGCAATTTGTCGGTTTGGATGAAGCCATATTCAAGAGCGTCCGCAATACGGAAGGGGTGAAGAGGGCAGAATGGAGCAATCATGCCGTTACCGTCGTATTGGATGCGGGAGAAGAAGCGCGTGCAGCCTTGTTGCGTAAGCTGTTTGAGCAAAACTTGCCTTTGAGCGAAGCTGCCGTCATTAAAGCGTCGCTGCTGCACAGTTATCAAAACAGCCTCAATCCCCACAAACAGGAGCAAGCCGATGGACAATAAATTGAATATCCCTAAAATCCGGGTTAACGCCGAATTCCAAAGGCTGATGTGGCTCAACATGAGCTGGGGCATGATTGCAGGCATCATCATACTCTACAGCCTGTTTATCTTTGCTAAAGCAAATTCTGAGGACTTGGTGGAATATATTGCCGGAGTCGGTACATTCGGCGCATTCATTTCAAATATCGCCCTTTATCTGCAGATTGAGCGCAGTTTGCGCCAAGATGTATCCAGCAATGCATTTGACCAGTTGCGTATGTCCTCTTTGTCTCCGTGGCAGATGGCTTGGGCGAGGATTGTTGTCGCGCCTTTGACCGGTTGGGTTATTTTCCTTGTTGGCTGGATACTGCTCGGCCTAACGATGTTTCATTTCAACCATGAAGACAGCGATGTTTTCATCATATGGTTGATTATGCCGCTTAATTCATGGGCGCTTGCCTGTCTGATATTGGTCAATGCTTTGCAGTTCAAACGCGGCAACAATCAATGGGAAGGATCTCTGTTGCAACTCCTATTGCTGTTTGTTGTCATGGTCATGTTCGTAACCGGTATGTTGTCCGCCGCGGAAGATCTTTCATACTTGAGTGAAGGTGTATCCAATACAGTATCTCCAATTATTGCTTCCATTGTTTCTGTTGTCTTATGCAGCGTTGCCGCCCGCGCGGCTATGGCAGAACGCCTGCACCTGCGCTCTTCTCGATTGACTTTTATCGTACTTGGACTTCTTACGCCTTTAGCTGCGATTAGCTTCGTAAGCAACTATAAACAATTGCTGTATATTTGCGCCGTAGCTTATGGCGGCATGAGTATTTTGTCTTTGATTACGCAGAAGCAGACGACCTTTTCTTCTGTTGGAGAATTTGTCCGTGCACGTAATAGAAAACCGAAGTGGGCGATTGCTTCGTTGCCTGCTTGGATGATTCTGTTGCCTTTGGGATTGATTTGTGCCGCATTGGTGTCAGCAGACATGGTATGGGTATACATAGGACAATTCTTTCTCCTCATACTGCTGGTTTTTTCCATCAACCAAATGAAATGGCGATACAACAACATCACTATCGCATTATTGATATACCTGCTTCTTCGAGGCCTTTGGTTCGTGATTGCATCGTAACAGGAGCGTATTTTTCTGTTTTTCACCCTGCCTTTAGCCATAGAGAGGTTGGGAGGTAGGATAGGATAAAGGTCGTCTGAAAACCGGTTGGCAAGGTTTTCAGACGACCTTTTTGTCTATACGCAAATGAATTCGGCTGTATCGAGGTCGTCCATGCTTTTCCGTCCCAAACTCATGTGTAACGGCATTTAAATATCAGTTAAGAAACAAGGCCCAAAACCGCCCCTGCCTTGTCGGAATTGCCGAATGACGGTACTATGCGCAGTTAACAGCTTGATTGCCGTTCGGATGGTCATGCGTCCGGGCGAGGTTTTAAATTCAGTATCTTATTTGAAAGTATAAAATGATTAACGATATTCAAAAGACAGCGGAAAGCAAAATGCAGCGCTCGGTAGAAGTGCTGAAAGAGAATTTGGCGAAAGTGCGTACCGGCCGTGCGCATACCGGTCTGTTGGACCAAGTGGAAGTCGAATACTGGGGCAGCATGGTTCCAGTCAGCCAAGTTGCCAACGTGACGCTTCTGGACGCGCGCACCATCGGCGTGAAACCTTTTGAAAGCAATATGGCGGCCAAAGTCGAGAAAGCTATTCGCGATTCAAACTTGGGTCTGAACCCGGCAGCCGTCGGCGATTTGATCCGCGTGCCTATGCCTATGTTGACCGAAGAGCGCCGTAAAGATTTGATTAAAGTCGTACGCAGCGAGGCGGAAGAAGGACGCGTGTCCATCCGCAACGTGCGCCGCGATGCCAACGACCACATCAAAAAACTCTTGAAAGACAAAGAAATTTCCGAAGACGAAGCACGTCGCGGCGAAGAGGCGGTTCAAAAACTGACCGACAAATACATCGCCGAAGCCGATAAAACGCTGGCTGCCAAAGAAGAAGATTTGATGGCGATTTAAACCCTTGTCCGCGGCGTTTCAGACGACCTTTGAACCGCCGCGCTGCGAAAGGCAGATATGAAGAGCAGCACGCAGACCATTTTGGAACACACTTCGGTTCCAAAGCATATCGCCGTGATTATGGACGGCAACGGCCGTTGGGCGAAAAAGCGTTTCCTTCCCCGCGTGATGGGGCATAAACGCGGCTTGGACGCGTTGGAAAATATGGTGAAGCATTGCGCCAAACTGGGTGTGCAATATCTGACCGTGTTTGCCTTTTCGACTGAAAACTGGCGCCGCCCCGAAGACGAAGTGTCGTTCCTGATGGGGCTGTTTTTGCAGGCTTTGCAAAAGCAGGTGCGCCGTCTGCACGAAAACAATATGCGCCTGAAGGTGTTGGGCAGCCGCGAACGCTTCAACCGGCAGATTCTGCAAGGCATCGAAGAAGCGGAAGCCTTGACGGCAAACAATACCGGTCTGACCCTGAGCATCGCTGCGGATTACGGCGGCCGCTGGGATATTTTGCAAGCGGCAAACAAACTGATTGCCGAAGGCGTATCCGAGATTACGGAAGACGCGCTGGCGAAACACTTGATGCTGGGCGATGCGCCGGAACCGGATTTGTTCATCCGCACCGGCGGAGAAACACGCATCAGCAATTTCCTGCTTTGGCAGATGGCGTATGCCGAACTTTATTTTACCGATACCCTGTGGCCCGATTTTGACAGCAAAGCCTTGGACGATGCTGTCGCCTCGTTCCAAAAACGCGAACGACGCTTCGGGCGCACTTCGGAACAGCTGCCGGTAGAGCAGCAAAGGGGTTAAAAATGTTGAAACAACGGATTATCACGGCGCTGTGGATGCTGCCGTTGATGCTCGGTATGCTGTTTTACGCGCCGCAATGGCTGTGGGCGGCATTTTGCGGATTGATTTCTCTGGTTACGCTGTGGGAATACTCTCGCATGAGCGGACTGGAAAAACTGAAAACCAATCATTATCTCGCTGCGACGCTGGTGTTCGGCGTCATCGCTTATGCAGGCGGTTGGATGCTGCCGGATATCGTCTGGTACGCCGTTTTGGCGTTTTGGCTGGTCGTCATGCCTTTGTGGCTGAAATTCAAATGGAAATTGAACGGCGGCTGGCAGGCTTATACCGTCGGCTGGCTTTTGGTCATGCCGTTTTGGTTCGCACTCATGTCCCTGCGTCCGCATCCCGATTATGCCCTGTCGCTGCTTGCCGTGATGGGTTTGGTGTGGGTTGCCGATGTTTTCGCGTATTTCAGCGGCAAAGCGTTTGGCAAACACAAAATCGCACCGACCGTCAGCCCCGGCAAAAGCTGGGAAGGCGCAATCGGCGGCGCGATTTGCGTGGCAGTGTATATGACTGTGGTGTGGTGGTCAGGTTGGCTCACGTTTAACGCAGGCTGGCTCAATACTGTGTTAATCGGTTTGGTGTTGACTGTTGTCAGCGTATGCGGCGACCTGTTGGAAAGCTGGCTCAAACGCGCGGCGGGCATCAAAGACAGCAGCAACCTGTTGCCTGGCCACGGTGGCGTGTTCGACCGCGTGGACAGCCTGATTGCCGTTGTCAGCGTCTATGCCGCCTTTGCAAGCTTGTTCTGAAGCGGTTAAAAATCGTTGGAACACATCAAACACAATATCGAATAAGCGTTTTCAGACGACCTTTCCGACCTCAAGCCTAAAGGTCGTCTGAAATCCGAAAGCAGTACATAAAGAACACACCATGACACCACAAGTCCTGACCATATTAGGCAGTACCGGCAGCATAGGCGAAAGCACGCTGGACGTTGTTTCGCGCCACCCCGAAAAATTCCGCGTATTCGCGCTGGCGGGGCATAAGCAGGTTGAGAAGCTGGCGGCTCAATGTCAAACGTTCCGCCCCGAATATGCCGTCGTTGCCGATGCCGAACACGCCGCCCGGCTTGAAGCCCTGTTGAAACGCGACGGCGCGGCGACGCAGGTTTTACACGGCGCGCAGGCATTGGTTGACGTTGCGTCTGCCGACGAAGTCAGCGGTGTCATGTGCGCCATCGTCGGTGCGGCGGGGCTGCCCTCCGCGCTGGCGGCGGCGCAAAAAGGCAAAACCATTTATCTGGCGAACAAAGAGACGCTGGTGGTTTCCGGCGCGTTGTTTATGGAAACCGCGCGCGAAAACGGCGCGGCAGTGTTGCCCATCGACAGCGAACACAACGCCATTTTCCAAGTTTTGCCGCGTGATTACACAGGTCGTCTGAACGAACACGGCATCCGTTCGATTATCCTGACTGCTTCCGGCGGCCCGTTTCTGACGACCGATTTAGGCACATTCGACAGCATTACGCCCGCGCAAGCGGTCAAACACCCCAATTGGAGCATGGGGCGCAAAATCTCCGTCGATTCCGCCACCATGATGAACAAAGGTTTGGAGCTGATTGAAGCGCATTGGCTGTTCAACTGCCCGCCTGATAAACTCGAAGTCGTCATCCATCCGCAGTCCGTGATACACAGCATGGTGCGCTACCGTGACGGCTCCGTGCTGGCGCAACTGGGCAATCCCGATATGCGTACGCCCATCGCTTATTGTTTGGGCTTGCCGGAACGCATCGATTCGGGTGTCGGCGACCTGGATTTCGACGCATTGTCTGCGTTGACCTTCCAAAAGCCAGACTTTGACCGCTTCCCTTGTCTGAAGCTCGCCTATGAAGCCATGAATGCGGGCGGAGCCGCGCCCTGCGTATTGAACGCCGCCAACGAAGCCGCCGTCGCCGCTTTCTTGGACGGGCAGATTAAGTTTACCGACATTGCCAAAACCGTTGCCCATTGTCTTTCACAAGACTTTTCAGACGACCTCGGCAACATCGAAAACCTGCTGGCGCAAGACGCCGTTACCCGCAGACAGGCGCAGGAATTTATCGCCGCATTGGGATAAACCGTGCCGCAACGATAAAAAATGACAGGTCGTCTGAAAACCCGCCCACCCGTCATGTGTGGCGGACAAAACGGCAGACTGACTTTATAATCGGCAAAATAACGCCAATAATATTTTCTACACATTGCGAATGCTTTCAGACGACCCCTGCCTTGATACGTCGTCTGAAACATCGACAACGTCAACCCATACCCAACCAGAGAGATTCTTTTGCAAACCCTTCTAGCTTTTATTTTCGCTATCCTGATTTTGGTCAGCCTGCACGAGTTCGGACACTACATCGTCGCCAGATTGTGCGGCGTCAAAGTCGTACGCTTTTCCGTCGGCTTCGGCAAACCGTTTTTCAGCAGAAAGCGCGGCGATACCGAATGGTGTTTGGCGCCCATCCCGTTGGGCGGTTACGTCAAAATGGTCGATACGCGCGAGGGGGAAGTGGCACCGTCCAACCTTCCTTACGCCTTCGACAAACAGCATCCCGCCAAACGCATCGCCATCGTCGCCGCAGGCCCGCTGACCAATCTCGCGCTGGCAGTTCTGCTTTACGGCTTGAGTTTTTCCTTCGGCGTTACCGAAATCCGCCCTTATGTCGGCATGGTCGAGCAAAATACCATCGCCTCAAAAGCAGGTTTTCAGCCCGGAGACAAAATTATTTCGGTTAACGGCGTTAACGTCGGCGAGTGGGAAAAAGCCCAGCAAGAAATCGTGTTGAACATCGAGTCAGGCAAGGTAAATGTTGCCGTTCAGACGACCTCGGGGCAAAAAACCATGCGGATTATCGATGCCGCCGGTACGCCTGAGGCAGGTAAAATTGCGAAAAACCAAGGCTATATCGGGTTGTCGCCTTTTAAAATCACCACCCGCGTCGGCGAAATGAAAGAAAACAGCCCGGCTGAAAAAGCCGGTTTGAAAAAAGGCGACAAGCTGATCAGCGCCGACGGACAAGATATCGAGTCTTGGCAGCAATGGGTGGAAATCGTACGCCAAAGCCCGGGCAAGAAAATCGAATTGATTTATGAGCGCGACGGTAAAACTTTTCAGACGACCATCCGCCCCGACAGTATCCAGCAACCCGACAGAACGCTGGTCGGCAGGGTAGGCTTCGATCCTCAGGGCGACGAAGCGTGGACAAAAGAAATCAAGCGCGAATATAAGCCGTCTGTTGCAGAAGCATTTGCGATGGGCTGGGACAAAACCGTCAACAACGCTTGGATGACGGTAAAATTCTTCGGAAAACTGATTACAGGCAATGCCTCCCTGAACCATATTTCAGGCCCGCTGACCATTGCCGACGTCGCCGGAAAAACGGCACAGCTGGGATTTCAAAGCTATTTGGAATTCCTCGCGTTGGTCAGCATTAGTTTAGGCGTGTTGAACTTGTTGCCCATCCCCGTATTGGACGGCGGGCATTTGGTGTTCTACACTGCCGAATGGATACGCGGAAAGCCCTTGAGCGAGCGCATACAGGCAATCGGCCTGCGCCTCGGACTGGCTGCCATGCTGTTCATGATGGCACTGGCTTTCTTTAATGACATCAACCGTTTGTTTGGATAATTTTATGAAATTGAAACAGATTGCTTCTGCTTTGATGGTATTGGGCATGTCGCCTTTGGCGTTTGCCGACTTCACCATTCAAGACATCCGCGTCGAAGGTTTGCAGCGCACCGAACCGAGTACGGTCTTCAACTACCTGCCCGTCAAAGTCGGCGACCAATTCAGCGACGCACGCAGCGAAGAAATCATCAAAAGTCTGTATGCGACCGGTTTTTTTGACGATGTCCGCGTAGAGACCTTGGGCAATCAGGTCTTGCTGACCGTTATCGAACGCCCGACCATCAGCACGCTGAACATTACCGGCGCGAAAATGCTGCAAAATGATGTGATCAAGAAAAACCTTGAATCCTTCGGTTTGGCGCAATCCCAATACTTTAATCCTGCCACGCTGAGCCAGTCTGTCGCCAGCCTGAAGGAAGAATACAAAAGCCGCGGCAAACAGTCGGTCCAAATCACGCCGACCGTCACTAAACTCGCGCGTAACCGCGTTTCCATCGACATCGCCATCGATGAGGGTAAAACCACCAAGATTACCGACATCGAATTTGAAGGCAACAAAGTCTATTCCGACCGCAAGCTCATGAAACAAATGTCTTTGAGCGAAGGCGGCATGTGGACTTGGCTGACCAAGAGCAACCAGTTTAACGAGCAGAAATTCTCGCAAGACATGGAGCGCGTCAGCGAGTTCTACCAAAACAACGGCTACTTCAATTTCCGCATTCTGGATACCGACATCCAGACCAACGAAGACAAAACCAAGCAAACCATCAAAATCACGGTTGACGAGGGCGAACGCTTCCGTTGGGGCGACGTGCGCATAGAAGGCGACACCCGCGAAGTGCCGAAAGAAGAGCTGCAAAAACTGCTGACCATGAAGAAGGGCAAATGGTACGAACGCGCCCAAATGGTCAAATCGCTCGAAGCCATTCAAAACCGCATGGGTACGGCAGGCTACGCGTTCAGCGAAGTCAACGTTCAGCCAGTGCCTAATGCCGAGACTCAAACTGTCGATTTCGTCCTGAATGTCGAACCCGGCCGCAAAATTTATGTGAACGAAATCAACATTACCGGCAACAACAAAACCCGTGATGAAGTCGTGCGCCGCGAATTGCGTCAGATGGAATCTGCGCCTTACGACACTTCCAAGCTGCAACGTTCCAAAGAGCGCGTCGAGCTGCTGGGCTACTTCGACAACGTACAATTCGATGCCGTACCGGTTGCCAATACGCCCGACCAAGTCGATTTGAACATGAGCGTGAACGAGCGTTCTACCGGTTCGCTGGATATGAGTGCGGGCTGGGTTCAGGATACCGGCTTGGTCATGTCTGTGGGCGTTTCCCAAGACAACCTGTTCGGTACGGGTAAATCTGTTTCCCTGCGTGCTTCACGAAGCAAAACCACGCTGAACGGCTCGCTGTCGTTTACCGATCCGTATTTCACACCCGACGGCGTGAGCCTCGGTTACGATATTTACGGCAAGTCTTACGACCCGCGTAAAGCCTCTTCCAGCGCGAAACAATATAAAACCACCACCGCAGGCGCGGGCGTGCGCATGGGCATCCCCGTTACCGAATACGACCGCGTCAATTTGGGTCTGGCGGCGGAACACCTGACCGTGAATACCTACAAAGGCGCGCCTAAACGTTATGCCGACTTTATCAACCAATATGGTAAAGGCACGGACGGCGTGGGCAGCTTCAAAGGCTGGCTGTACAAAGGTACGATCGGTTGGGGACGCAATAAAACCGACAGCGCCTTGTGGCCGACCCGCGGTTACATGACCGGCATCAACGGTGAAATCGCCCTGCCGGGCAGCGACCTGCAATACTACACACTGACCCACAACCAAACCTGGTTCTTCCCGCTGACCAAAGACTTTACCCTGATGCTCGGCGGCGAAGTCGGCGTCGGCAACGGCTACGGCAAAACGAAAACCATGCCGTTCTTTGAAAACTTCTACGGCGGCGGCTTAGGCTCCGTACGCGGTTACGAGAGCGGCACGCTGGGTCCGAAAGTTTATGACGAATACGGCGAGAAAATCAGCTACGGCGGCAACAAAAAAGCCAACGTTTCCGCCGAGTTGCTGTTCCCGATGCCGGGTATCAAAGACTCCCGCTCCGTCCGTCTGAGTCTGTTTGCCGACGCGGGCAGCGTATGGGACGGCAAAACTTATAACGACAGCAGTAGCAATACCTACTACACCAACAATGCCGCTCAAAACCCATACGGTTTAGGCAAGACCCACAAATCGACCTTCAAGGAAGAGTTGCGCTACTCTGCCGGTGCGGCAGTAACCTGGCTCTCGCCTCTGGGTCCGATGAAGTTCAGCTACGCTTACCCGATCAAGAAAAAAGACAGCGACGAAATCCAACGCTTCCAGTTCCAATTGGGTACCACATTCTGACGTAGGCAGAAAAAGGTCGTCTGAAAACTGACATCCCTATGCGGTCAAACGTTTTCAGACGACCTGAAGGAAAAGGGGCAGGGCGTTCTGCCTCTTTTTAAAAACAAACCGTCATCCCGCTGATTGGCGGGATACAAAATCAAGGAAATCCAGATGAACATCATTGCCAACGCCTTCCGCCTCGGCGGCGCGGCTTTATTGGGCTTCGGGTTGATGAACCAAGCTGCGGCGGCGGAAGCCGTGCAGAAAATCGGCTTTATCAATACCGAGCGCGTTTATCTTGAGTCCAAGCAGGCGCAACGCATTCAGACGACCTTGGAAAAAGAATTCCGCGGCCGTCAGGACGCTTTGCAGAAATTGCAGCAAGAAGGTGAAAAGCTCGAAAAATCCCTGTCCGAAGGCAAATTGCAGGGCAAAGAGCGTGAAGCTGCGGCAAAACGCTGGGGCGAGCTGGTTCAGCAGTTCCGCAAGAAACAGGCGGAGCTGGCAGAAGACTACAACCTGCGCCGCAACGAAGAATTTGCCGCCCTTCAGCAAAACGCCAACCGCATCATCGTCGATCTTGCCAAACGCGAAGGCTATGATGTGATTTTGCAGGACGTGATTTACGTCAACGCACGTTACGACATTACCGACAGCGTGATTAAAGCCCTGAATACACGTTAATCGGAAGGCTGAACGAGATACAGCAAACCTGTTTTCAGACGACCTCTTTCAAGCGAAGGGTCGTCTGAAAATCCAATAAACGATATAATTACCTGTCTTATCACTCCTGCCGGCATACGTTTTAGGCAAACCGTTCTGTCCGACTGCTCCCGCCGTCCCTTTCAGACGACCTCATCCCAAAGCTTACGAAACATCATGACTTCAAAAACCTACACCCTGTCCCAAATCACAGCGCAGCTTGGCGGCGAATGGCGCGGCAAGGACATTTCCGTCGCCGCCGTGCGCCCGCTCGCAGACGCGCAGGCGGAACACATCAGCTTCCTTGCCAATCCGAAATACAAAGCCGAAGTCCACGACAGCAGCGCGGGTGCGGTCATCGTTTCCGCCAAAGCAGTAAACGAATTTGAAGGGCGAAACCTGATTGTCGCCGACGACCCCTATCTCTATTTTGCCAAAGTCGCCCGCCTGTTTTCGCCTATCGTCAAAGCGCGCGGCGGCATCCATCCGACCGCTGTCGTCGAAGAAAGTGCGACCGTTCCTGCAAGCTGCGAAATCGGCGCAAACGCCTACATCGGCGCGAACACCGTGCTCGGCGAAGGCTGCCGCATCTTGGCAAATGCCGTTGTCCAACACGATTGCAAACTGGGTGACGAAGTCGTCCTGCATCCCAACGCCGTCGTTTATTACGGCTGCACACTGGGCAACCGCGTCGAAATCCACAGCGGCGCAGTCATCGGCGCGGACGGTTTCGGACTCGCCTTCGCCGGCGATTCATGGTTTAAAATCCCGCAAACCGGCGCGGTAACGCTGGGCGACGACGTAGAAATCGGTTCGAACACCAACATCGACCGCGGCGCAATGAGCGACACCACCGTCGGCAACGGCACCAAAATCGACAACCAAGTCCAAATCGGACACAACTGCAAAATCGGTTCGCACACCGTCATCGCCGCCAAAACCGGCATTTCCGGCAGCGTTACCATCGGCAGCTACTGCATCATCGGCGGCGGCGTCGGTACGGTCGGACACATCGAAATCGCCGACAAAACCACCATCGGCGGCGGCACGTCCGTGACCCACAGCATTACCGAAAGCGGCAAACACCTCGCCGGCATCTTCCCGATGTCCACCCATAAAGAATGGGCGCGCAACGCCGTTTACATCCACCGCCTGAGCGAAATGAACAAACGCCTCAAAACATTGGAAAACCGTCTGAGCGACAGCGAAAAAGACGAATAACCCCACAATCGGTTTACATGGCGGATGCGCTTTAAATCCCAACAAAGCAGCAAAGCCTGCCGTTTTAAAGCCCCCGCGATGAAACCGCCCAGCCAACCCGAAACACCAAGGAATACGACGAACATGGACGTACAACTCCCCATCGAAGCCAAAGACATCCAAAAACTCATTCCCCACCGCTACCCGTTTTTGCAACTCGACCGCATCACCGCCTTCGAGTCCATGAAAACCCTGACCGCGATTAAAAACGTCACCATGAACGAGCCGCAGTTCCAAGGCCATTTCCCCGACCTGCCCGTCATGCCCGGCGTACTCATCATCGAAGCCATGGCGCAAGCCTGCGGCACACTCGCCATCCTCAGCGAAGGCGGCCGCAAAGACAACGAATTCTTCTTCTTCGCCGGCATAGACGAAGCCCGCTTCAAACGCCAAGTCATCCCCGGCGACCAGCTTGTTTTCGAAGTCGAGCTGCTGACCAACAAACGCGGCATCGGCAAATTCAGCGCCGTCGCCAAAGTGGACGGACAAGTCGCCGTCGAAGCCATCATCATGTGTGCCAAACGCGTGGTTTGAGTGTTCAGAAAAAGGTCGTCTGAAAGTTTCAGACGACCTGTTGCCGTCGCGCATCTTCGCGGCAACACGACAGGAAAGGAAAAACATGACCCTCATCCACCCGACCGCCGTTATTGACCCCAAAGCCGAACTTGACTCCAGCGTCAAAGTCGGCGCGTACACCGTCATCGGCCCCAACGTCCAAATCGGCGCGAACACCGAAATCGGCCCGCATACCGTCATCAACGGCCACACCACCATCGGCGAAAACAACCGCATTTTCCAATTTGCCAGCCTCGGCGAAATCCCGCAGGACAAAAAATACCGCGACGAGCCGACCAAGCTGATTATCGGCAACGGCAACACCATCCGCGAATTCACCACCTTCAACCTCGGCACGGTAACCGGCATCGGCGAAACCCGCGTCGGCGACGACAACTGGATTATGGCGTATTGCCACCTCGCGCACGACTGCGTCATCGGCAACCACACCATCTTCGCCAACAACGCCTCGCTTGCCGGACACGTTACCATCGGCGACTACGTCGTCTTGGGCGGCTACACGCTGGTGTTCCAGTTCTGCCAAATCGGCGACTACGCCATGACCGCCTTCGCCGCAGGCGTACACAAAGACGTACCGCCATACTTCATGGCGGCAGGCTACCGCGCCGAACCCGCAGGCATCAACAGCGAAGGCATGCGCCGCAACGGCTTCACCGCCGAGCAGATCGCCGCCGTCAAAGATGTGTATAAAACCATCTACCACCGCGGCATCCCGTTTGAAGAAGCCAAAGCCGACATCCTCCGTCGCGCCGAAACGCAAGCCGAGTTGGCGGTGTTTAAAGACTTCTTCGCCCAATCTACGCGCGGGATTATCCGTTGATTGGGAGAAACCGTACCGACAGGCAGGATTAAGGGCTGAAAGCCGTAGCAACGACAAAGTTTGAATAGAAACTGGGTGCTGTCCGCAAACCGTTTCAGACGACATTGTCGCACCGTCAGCCTTGTCCTTTTCCTGTTTAGCGCGGGAATGACTGCCGTCCAAACATTTGTCTTCAGTCCAATAGAAAAGGTCGTCTGAAAACCGGGTAAACCAAGTTTCAGACGACCTTTTGATTTTATGGCACGATGTTCGTCATGCGGATTTTAGGGGAATGGGGCGGCATCTTCTGCGTGGGCAATGCCTGCCGTTCCGCCTGCTTAGTGGACGTGGCTGCTTTCTACGCCGCCTTTGATTTCGCCATAGACTTGTGCAGAACTGCCTTGTCCGGATTGGGAGGCGCAGGCGTTGAGGAGCAGGAGGGCGGTGGTGAGGAAGATGAATTTTTTCATGCTGGTTTCCTTTGGTTGGATGGGAGGGGAGGTCGTCTGAAACTCAATAAAAGGGTTTCAGACGACCTTTTTTACCAATGCGACGCCATATTGTCGCGGTGGATGAGTTCGTCTTCGTGGGCGTAGCCTAATTTTTCGGCGATGCGCTCGGACGGGGTTTGCAGGATTTTGGCGGTTTCGCCGCTGCTGTAATTGGTCAGGCCGCGGGCGATTTCTTTGCCGTCGGTATCGAGGATGGCGACGAGTTCGCCGCGGTGGAAATGGCCGTCCGCGCGGATGCAGCCGACGGGCAGCAGGCTGGCGTGTTGTTCGGTCAGGGCTTTTGCCGCGCCGCTATCGACGGTCAGGCTGCCTGCGGTTTGGACGTGGCCGAGCAGCCATTGTTTGCGGGCGGCGACGCGGCTGTGCGCGCTGGTAAAGAGCGTGCCTATGCTTTCGCCTTGTTTGAGGCGGACGAGGACGTCGGGTTCGCCTCCCCATGCGACGACGGTGGCGGCTCCACTGAGCGCGGCGCGTTTGGCGGCGGTCACTTTGGTGTACATGCCGCCGGTACCGACGCTGCTGCCCGCGCCGCCCGCCATGCTTTCGAGGTCGGGATGGTCGGCTGCGATGGTTGGAATCAGTTTGGCTTGCGGATTTTTGCGCGGGTCGCTGTCGTACAGGCCTTTTTGGTCGGTCAGAAGGACGAGGGCGTCGGCTTCGATGAGGTTGGTCACGAGCGCGCCGAGGGTGTCGTTGTCGCCGAGTTTGATTTCGTCGGTGGTCACGGTGTCGTTTTCATTGATGACGGGGACGATGCCTTTGGACAGCAGGGTTTGCAGGGTGCTGCGGGCGTTGAGGTAGCGGGTGCGGTTGCTCAGGTCGTCGTGGGTGAGCAGGATTTGGGCGGTGCGGATGCCGTGCGGTGCGAACGCGGCTTCGTAGGCTTGGGCAATGCCGGTTTGCCCGACGGCGGCGGCGGCTTGCAGTTCGTTGATGGCGGTGGGGCGTTTGCTCCAGCCCAGCCGTTTGATGCCTTCAGCGATGGCGCCGCTGGAAACGAGGACGGTTTGCACGCCTTGTTTGCCCAGTTCGGCGATTTGCGCCGCCCAGCGGTCGAGTGCGGCTTGGTCTATGCCTTTGCCGCCCGCGGTAACGAGGCTGGAACCGACTTTGACGACGAGGGTGCGGATGTTGGAGAGGTTTTGCAGGGACATGGTTTTTCTCGCTGGGGATATGGGGCGGCTTCGGACGGGTTGTTAAACGTAAAAAGGTCGTCTGAAAGCGCGAAAACTGATTTTCAGACGACCCCTATGGGGCTGTCAATACGCGGTATCGTGAAATTGCTAAAAGACAGGCGGGATTCGGTGAGCCGACTGTTGATGCCAATACGATACAAAAAGGTCGTCTGAAAACCACGATACGGGTTTTCAGACGACCTTTGATTTATTTGGTGTACAAGAATATCAAATACTCTGCGTATAGCCAGCCTGCTTACATCGATACGGCGGATAGCAGATACCGTATCGGCAACCAGTCGGGCCGGCCATCTCGACTATGCTTTACCGAACACCTTCTCCAAATGCGCCCGATAATCCGCCAAATACTGCTCCACCTGCGGATTCTTGATCACATCGTTGCAGATGAACGAGGGCAGGCGCGTGGTGCCGAGGAACTCGTTGGCCTTGTGGAAATGCAGGTACACGCCGTCCACGCCCGCGCCCTCAAAGAAATCGCCTTCGCGGGTAAACGCCTCAATCGGCGCGTTCCAAGTGGATGAAATCATGTGTTTTTTGCCATGCAGCAAGCCGCCCGTGCCGTAGCCTTCCGTCGGGTTGACACGGTGGCGGCCGTCGTTGGCCACCAGCTTGTTTTCGCCCACGCCTGCGGTAAACACTTCATCGATATATTTTTTCACCGTCCACGGCTCGCCCATCCACCAGCCGGGCATCTGCCAAACCACCGCGTCCATCCACAGCCATTTTTCCACTTCGGCATCTTTGTCGTAGCCTGCTTCAATCACGGTTTCCTTCACTGCATGACCGAGTGCGGTCAGCGTGTCGCGTGCGGTTTGGTGCAGCGTGTGGTTCAGGCGGCCGGCGGAATGGCCGAAATGTTGGCCGCCGTCAATTAACAGAATATTCATGTTGGTCCTTCAAATATTTGCGTTGAAAAAGCATTATTGTACTCCGATGCTTTATAATGAAAACAGCAATAATTGCAAAACACTTTTCCAGGAAAAGCAACAATGAAAACCCATTCAGACGAACTGGCCGTGTTCGTGCAGGTGGTGGAAAGCGGCAGTTTCAGCCGTGCGGCAGAACGGCTCGGGCTGGTCAACTCCGCCGTCAGCCGCACCGTGAAGCGGCTGGAAGACAAACTCTCCGCCAACCTGCTCAACCGTACCACACGCCAACTGCGGCTTACCGAAGAAGGCTGCCGCTTTTTCGAGCGCGCGCGGCAGATACTGCACGACATCGAAGCCGCCGAGGCCGAAATCCTCTCCACAGGCGGCGCGCCGCAGGGCGTGCTTCGGGTGGATTCCGCCACGCCCACGCTGCTGCACCTCGTCGCCCCGCTGGTACGCCCGTTCTGCGAACGCCACCCGCAGGTGTCGCTGCTGCTCACCTCGTCCGAAGGTTACATTGACCTCATCGAGCGGCGCGTGGACATCGCCATCCGCGCAGGCAGCCTGCACGACTCCGCCTTGCGCGCCCGCCATCTATTCGACAGCCGTCTGAAACTCGTTGCCGCGCCCGATTATCTCGCCCGTCACGGCACGCCCCAAACCGTCGCCGACCTGTCGCAGCACACCCTCATCGGCTTCTCCGAGCCCAAAACCTTGAACAACTGGCCGTTTGCCGATACCGGCCACACGCCCTACGCCGCCGTGCCGCAACTGTCCGCCAACAGCGGCGAAACCATCCGCCGCCTGTGCCTGGAAGGCAACGGCATCGCCTGCCTGTCGGATTTCACCGTCGCCGCCGATATCGCAGCGGGACACCTGCACGAACTCCTACCCGACCGCGCCTTGAACGAAGCCAAACCGTTTTACGCCGTCTATTACGGCGACAATGCCGTCAGCCCGAAAATCCGGGCTTTTGTGGATTTTTTGGTAGAACAAGTCAATTAAAGTACGTTTTTAAACACTAAGTCTTTCCGAACTTGCCCAAGATACAAAAAGGTCGTCTGAAAACCAAGATACAGGTTTTCAGACGACCTTTGCTATGGCGGAACGGCTTTACGCTTTGACCGGTTTGCCGCGCAGGGAGAAGGTGTAGGCTTCGGTGATTTCCAAATCGATCATTTGGTTGATCATGTCGGGCGTGCCGGTGAAGTTGACCACGCGGTTGTTGGCGGTACGGGCTTGGAGCTGGTCGGGGTCTTTTTTGGAGATGCCTTCGACCAGACAGCGTTGTACGGTGCCGATCATGGTTTGGTTAATGCGGGCGGTTTCGGCTTCGATGACTTCGTTCAGGGCTTCGAGGCGGCGCACTTTTTCGGCGTGCGGGGTGTCGTCCGGCAGGTTGGCGGCGGGTGTGCCGGGACGCGGGCTGTAAATGAAGACGAAGCTCAAATCGAAGGCGATGTCTTTCACCAGCTTCAGGGTTTGCTCGAACTCGCGCTCGGTTTCGCCGGGGAAACCGACGATGAAGTCGCTGCTCAGGCACAAGTCGGGGCGGATGGCGCGCAGTTTGCGGATGATGGATTTGTATTCCAAGGCGGTGTAGCCGCGTTTCATCGCGCTCAATACGCGGTCGGAACCGCTTTGAATCGGCAGGTGCAGGTGCGACACCAGCTTGGGCAGATCGCGGTAGCACTCGATAATCGAGTCGGTAAACTCGCGCGGGTGGCTGGTGGTGAAGCGCATACGCTCGATGCCGGGGATTTCGTGGACGATGCGCAGCAGGGTGGCGAAGTCGCAGATTTCGCCGTCTTCCATTTCGCCGCGATAGGCGTTGACGTTTTGTCCTAAGAGGTTGATTTCTTTCACGCCTTGCTGGGCAAGGTTGGCGATTTCGGTCAAAACGTCGTTCAGCGGGCGGGAGAACTCTTCGCCGCGGGTGTAGGGGACGACGCAGAACGAGCAGTATTTGGAACAGCCTTCCATGATGGACACGAATGCTGCGCCGCCTTCGACGCGGGCGGGCGGCAGGTGGTCGAATTTTTCGATTTCGGGGAAGGAAATATCGACTTGCGACAGGCCGCTGGTTTCTTTATCCACAATCATTTTGGGCAGGCGGTGCAGCGTTTGCGGGCCGAAGACGACGTCCACATAAGGCGCGCGTTTGATGATGTTTTCGCCTTCTTGTGAGGCGACACAGCCGGCAACGCCGATGATGAGGTCGGGATTTTTTTCTTTGAGCGGGCGCACGCGGCCTAAGTCGGAGAACACTTTTTCCTGCGCTTTTTCGCGTACGGAGCAGGTGTTGAAGAGGATGATGTCGGCTTCGTCGGCTTCGGTCACTTGTTCGATGCCGCCGTTTTCTTCGGCGAGTACGGCGAGCATTTTTTCGCTGTCGTATTCGTTCATTTGGCAGCCGAAGGTGCGGATAAATACTTTTTTCATGGTTTGTGTCTTTCTCAGGTAGCCCGTAATTGCGGGGCTGATTGTTATGGAAATCTTTATTTCAGACGACCTTTGGAACGTGGGCAGGTCGTCTGAAACGCAGATTCGTCAGGGCGCAAAAATGCGCGGTTGCGCTGCTGCGGCTGCAACAGCCAACCACGCGGTGTGTGTTTGGGTCGTCTGAAACGGGCAAACGACGGCTTATTGCGCGTCTTTTTTAATCTCGTCGCGGACTTCTTTTTGCGCGGTAAAACGGGAGGCTTCGTCGTCGGTCAAAACCCACACTTCGCGCACGAGGGCGTTGGTGTCGTTGTGTTTGAACGCGATGGTTTTGCCGGTTTTGCTTGCCAGCCGCCCCATCGGGATGAAGCGGTCGTTTTCGTCGTGGATTTTGGTGAAACGGGTGATTTGCAGCTTGGCGGAATTGCCGTCGGCAATGCCCAGCGTCAAGAGGCGCGTCCATGAGAAACCGCCACGGCTCACTTTCAGATAAGGCAGTTCGACCTGTTTCAAAACCGCCGCGTCCATATCGCTCGGCAGCTTGCGCTGGGCGGCGTAGGAGACGGTGGAAACCAAAAGGGTAAGCATTAAAATGAATCCGCGTAACATGATGTTTTCTTTATGGTATAAATGGGTGCGGATTATAGCACAAACGCTTCAAATATGAACAGAGTGATTGTTTTTACAGAACAATTTTCATTTTCAGATGCGGTGTTGCGCCGTGGCGGTTTGGGCTTTGGGGGTCGTCTGAAACGGCTGGCGCGGGCAATCTGATGATAAAATACCGCTTATTTTTCAGACGACCTCAGAAAGAATCCGCTATGAACCGTAACGAAATCCTGTTTGACCGCGCCAAAGCCATCATCCCCGGCGGCGTAAATTCCCCCGTCCGCGCATTCGGCAGCGTCGGCGGCGTGCCGCGCTTCATCAAAAAAGCCGAAGGCGCGTATGTTTGGGACGAAAACGGCACGCGCTACACCGATTACGTCGGTTCGTGGGGACCTGCGATTGTCGGACACGCGCACCCCGAAGTCATCGAAGCCGTGCGCGAAGCCGCCTTGGGCGGTTTGTCGTTCGGTGCGCCCACCGAAGGCGAAATCGTCATCGCCGAAGAAATCGCCAAAATCATGCCGTCGGTCGAACGGCTGCGCCTCGTCAGCTCCGGCACCGAAGCGACCATGACCGCCATCCGCCTCGCGCGCGGCTTTACCGGACGCGACAAAATCATCAAATTCGAAGGCTGCTACCACGGCCATTCCGACAGCCTGCTGGTCAAAGCCGGCAGCGGCCTGCTCACTTTCGGCAACCCGTCTTCCGCAGGCGTTCCCGCCGACTTCACCAAACACACCTTAGTCCTCGAATACAACAACACCGCCCAGCTCGAAGAAGCGTTCGCCCGCAACGGCGACGAAATCGCCTGCGTCATCCTCGAACCCTTCGTCGGCAATATGAACCTTGTCCGCCCGACCGAATCCTTCGTTAAAGCCCTGCGCGAATTGACCGAGAAACACGGCGCGGTGTTGATTTACGACGAAGTGATGACCGGCTTCCGCGTCGCGCTCGGCGGCGCGCAGTCGCTGCACGGCATCACGCCCGACCTGACCACGATGGGCAAAGTCATCGGCGGCGGTATGCCGCTTGCCGCGTTTGGCGGACGCAAAGACATCATGGAATGTATTTCCCCGCTGGGCGGCGTGTATCAGGCAGGCACCTTGTCGGGCAACCCGATTGCCGTCGCCGCCGGCTTGAAAACGCTCGAAATCATCCAACGCGAAGGCTTCTACGAAAACCTGACCGCCCTGACCCGCCGCCTCGCCGACGGGCTTGCCGCCGCCGCCAAAGCGCACGGCATCGAGTTCACCGCCGACAGCGTGGGCGGCATGTTCGGTCTGTATTTCGCCGCACACACCCCGCAAAACTACGGCGACATGGCGCGTTCCAATATCGACGCCTTCAAACGCTTCTTCCACGGTATGCTCGACCGCAACACTGCCTTCGGTCCGTCCGCCTACGAAGCAGGCTTCGTCTCCGCCGCGCACACGCCCGAGCTGATTGACGAAACCATCGCCACCGCGCATCAAGTGTTCGCGGAAATGGTGAAGTAAGACGGAAACCGGCTTGTCGTATTGAGCGGCACGCGGATAGGCGCAACGTCAGGGCAGGGCGGACAACGCCGCCTGCCGCCGCCCATCTTTTGGCAAGACAAAAAGGTCGTCTGAAAACTCGAATCCGAGTTTTCAGACGACCTTTCGTTTGTGGACAAGCTTTGTTTTGTCCTTAAGCTTCTTCGCGCGTCAGATGGCGTACCGACGCGGCGATTTCGTCCGCCATCCGACGGCTGGCACCTTGATGGCCGGCGACGAAGTGTGCCGCCTGCTGGGCGAAATGGCTGCGCTCGCTCGGGTTTTCCAAGCAGTCTGCCACGAAGGTGCGCCATTCGTCCGCGTTTTGCACCTGCACTGCCGCTCCGGCTTCCAGCGCGCTGCGGCAGGCGGCGGCAAAGTTGTAGGTGGAGAAGCCGAACACGGTCGGAATGCCGCAGGCTATCGGCTCGATGATGTTTTGACAGCCGCTGTCCACGAGGCTGCCGCCGACAAAGGCGACATCCGAACTGAGGTAGTAGGCAAAGAGTTCGCCCATGCTGTCGCCCACCCAGACTTGGGTTTGCCGGGAAACCGGCAGGTTGTCGCTGCGTTTTTGAACGGTATAACCCAATGCCTGCGCTGTTTCAAAGGTCGTCTGAAAACGCTCCGGATGGCGCGGGACGACGACCAGCAATGCGTCGCCGGCATAGCTTTTCCAGGCTTCGAGCAAGAGCGCCGCCTCGTCTTGGTCTTTGTAAAAACGGGTGCTGGCGCAGACGGCGACGGGGCGCGCGCCTATGCGTTCGCGGAAGGCGGCAGCCAGCGCGCGCATCCGTTCGGGCGGGGAAATATCGTATTTGGTGTTGCCGCAGACATGGACGTTGGATGCGCCGATCAAATGCAGCCGCTCCGCGTCTTCGGCGGTTTGCGCGAAACAGCCGCTTAAGGTTTGCAGCGCAGGTTCGAACAGATTGCGGATTTTCAAATAGCCGCGCTGCGATTTTTCAGACAGGCGGGCGTTGGCGAGAAACAGGGGGACGTGCGCGTCGGCGCAGGCGTGCATGAGGTTGGGCCAGATTTCCGTTTCCATCAGTACGCCGAACAGGGGGCGGTGTTCCTTCAGGAATTGGGCGACCCATTCGGGCTTGTCGTAAGGCAGGTAACGGCATTGCGCGTCGGGAAACAGTTCTTTCGCGGCGGCGCGTCCGGTCGGCGTCATTTGGGTCATGAGCAGCGGCGCATCGGGGAAATGGCGACGCAGCGCCTCCACCAAGGGCTGCGCGGCACGGGTTTCGCCGACCGATACGGCATGCACCCAAATCGGACGTTGCACAGGCCGGTCAAACGGTTCGCCGAAACGCTCGCCCCAATGGTAGAGATAGGCAGGCGATTTGGCGGCGCGCTTTTTGAGATAGTGGCGGATAAGCGGCGGCGCGATGCGCCATAATTGCGTGTAAAACCAACGATTCATGTATTCCACTCGAAAACGGTACGGACGGGGTGACGGATGGTGCGCGGCGGGGCGGATTCTAGGCGGTTGACGGTTTCAAGCTGCCTGTCGCCGAACCTCCGGTTTCCCAGACCTATTCTAGCCGATTTTGCCGCCTCGCCCATGCCTCTTTTGAACCTGACTTGATGTAACGGTGGAAAAAGGTCGTCTGAAAAACCGAAATCCGATTTTCAGACGACCTGTCTTGGTTGCGTCGCAGCGGGTTACGCCGTTTTCTTTTCGCGTATCGGCAGGTTCAGCAAAGCCGCCGTTCCCGCCAACACCGCATCGGCATACCACATCCAGCCGTAATCGTTGAACCGGTAAATCACGATGCCGCCGATATACGAGCCTAAAAAGCCGCCGATTTGGTGGCTCAACATGGTCAGCCCGAACAGCGTCGCCAGATAGCGCGTGCCGAACAGTTTGCCCGTAATCGCAGCGGTCGGGGCAACGGTGGCGAGCCAAGTGAAGCCCAGCGCGGCGGCGAAAATGTAGAAATTGACGTCGGTTCTCGGGGCGGCAAGGTAGATCAGCACCATCGCCACGCGCGAGGCGTAGAGTCCGAACAAAACGTATTTGCCCAAAAACCGCCCCGTACACCAGCCCGAAAAAATGCAGCCCGCGATGTTCGCCAAACCGATAATCGCAATCGAAGTCGAAGCGACCGAAGCGGGCAGGCCGCAGAGCGCGATTTCGTTGGGCAGGTGGGTTACCAAAAACGCAATGTGGAAACCGCAGGTAAAAAAGCCCAAGTGCAGCAGGATGTAACTGCGGTCTTTAAACGCCGCTTTGACCGCCTGTCCCAGCGTTTGCCCGTTTTCAGACGACGTGTGGTGCGTGGCGACAGCGTTTTTGCCGCCCGCCAGCCACCACGAAATCGGCAGGATTAAAAGTGCAATCCCGCCCCAAACGTAAAACGTTCCCGTCCAGCCGACGGCGGGCAACACCAGCAAACCCTGCACCAGCGGCGCAAACAGAAACTGCCCCGCCGAACCGCCCGCGTTGACCAGCCCTGAAGCCAAACCGCGTTTGTGCGGCGGCACTTTCGCCGCGACCTGTCCCATGATGATGGAGAAACCGCCCGCACCCGTTCCGAATGCAAAAAGCAGCCCGATTGCCAGCATCAGCCCCCAATACGTCGGCATCTGCGGCACCATCAGACAGGCAGATGCCAGCAACAGCGCGCCGCCGCCCAACACCTTAAACGCGCCGAAGCGGTCGGCAAGCGCACCGGAAAGCGGCTGGGACAAGCCCCACATCAACTGGAAAACGGCAATAATCAGGCTGAACTCTTGGATACTCAGCTCGGTAGAGTCGACGACCGGACGGACAAACAGCCCCATAGTCATGCGCATACCAATGGTAATCAGCAGGATGGCGGCGGCAGCAGTGATAACCAGCCAAAGGTTAGGGGATTTTTGCTGTGTGTGAGTCATGGTTATGGTTTGTTTCTATTGAAAAATGCCGTTCAATCAACCGGCAAAACGACGGATTTTAACAAACGGGCTGACGCAGGCTAAATAACTCCTGATGCTTTGATTATAGCCAAAACCTCTATCCGCGCCACGTTGTCCGTTCCCCTTTATTCACAAGGCAGGATGTGGAATGCGGACGGAAATTCAGTGCGTAAAGAACGGCAAAGGTCGTCTGAAAACCCGAAATCCGATTTTCAGACGACCTTTGTCCCGAGAACGGATAAAATCCGTATTGATGAAGCCGTATCGGCTTAAAGTGCATTCGCTATATAATCCGCCCTTTTCAGACGACCCCAACCCGCCACCGCTATGACCCCGATTTATTTTGACCACACCGCCACCGAACACGCCTGCCGTTTGGCGCGGCAATTCCAGCTTCCCATTTTGTCCGACCTGCCCGACAGCGGCGAATACCTGCTTGCCGATGCGGAGGGCATCAGCTTGTGCCGCGCGGGGGAGAAAGGACGTGTCCGCGTCGATTTCGGCGGCGGTGCAGCCCAATACCGTCGCACCAAAGGCGGCGGCGAGCTGATTGCCAAGGCGGTCAACCACACAACCAAACCGACCGTCTGGGACTGTACCGGCGGACTCGGACGCGACAGCTTCGTCCTCGCCTCGCTCAGTTTGAACGTCCAAACCTTCGAACAGCATCCCGCCGTCGCCTGCCTGCTTGCCGACGGTCTCGAACGCGCGCTGCAAGAGCCTGAAATTCAAGACATTGCCCGCCGCATTACCTTCCGTCACGGCGATGCCGTCGAATTGATGCGGGAACTCGCCGCCCAATCGCGCCCCGACATCGTGTACCTCGACCCCATGTACCCCGAACGCCAAAAATCCGCCGCCGTCAAAAAAGAAATGGCGTATTTCCACAGCGTCGTCGGTGCTGCCCAAGAAGAAGCCGAGCTGCTTGCCGCCGCCCGCGCCGTCGCCAAAAAACGCGTCGTCGTCAAACGCCCGCGACTCGGCGAGTTTCTCAACGGCGAAAAACCCGCCTACCAATACACGGGCAAAAGCACCCGCTTCGATGTGTACTTGCCTGATCATCCGGTTAAAGACGGGGAATAATTTATAGTGGATTAACTTTAAACCAGTACGGCGTTACCTCGCCTTGCCGTACTATCTGTACTGTCTGCGGCTTCGTCGCCTTGTCCTGATTTAAATTTAATCCACTATAAAACGCGAAAAGGTCGTCTGAAAACTGAATTTCAGACGACCTTTGTGTTTCTGCGTCCTGCGTTAGAACGATTTGACCAGCGACAGACCGACTTCGTTTTGTTTGTAGCTGTACAGCCAGTCGGTGTTGCCGTGGACGCGGCGGTGTTTGTAGCTGAGGACGGGTTTGAGGCCGGCGAATTTCCAGCGGTCCGCGCCTATGCTGAGGCGGTAGGTTTGTTCTTTGTCGCGGCGGCGTTGTTCGAGTACGGCGTTTTCTTCGCGGTGGCTGCGGATGCCGAAGGTGGCGGAGGCGGAGGCGTCGAAGCCGGCTTCAAACATTTTTGCCGCGCCCAGCCGTGCGGAGATGAGGCGGTAGCTGTCCACCGGTTCTTTGGCTTTGCGCTGCTGCCAGTCTATGCCGCCGTAGAGCATGAGGTCGTTGCGCGGGAAGTAGGACAGGGTGTTGTAAACGGAGATGAGGTTGCTGTCGAGCAGGCGGGTTTTGTCGGAATAGGAGAGGTGTTTCCACTCGGCTTTGGTGTTCCACGTCCAGCTGCCTTTGTCGAGGTTCCACTCGCTGCGCACGCCGTAGGCGCGGTTGAGGGTTTTGCCGCCGCTGCCGTTCCATTCGACAAGCGGGGCAAGGGCGAAGGTGTGGCGGTGGTTTTCAAACTGGTAGCCTGCGCTGAGGTTGAGCGTGTGTTCGTTGAAGTCTTTATGGTCGCGGTAGAAGCGGCCGTAGCCGAGCGCGCGGGCGGCGATGCCGTGGTGTCCTTTAATCTGCCAGCGGCGGACGGCGGCGGCTTCGTATTTGATGCCGTTGGCGGAAATGGGTTTGTCGCCTGAAAATTCTTCCCAACATTCGCCGTCGATTTCGGTTTTACACCACGTTTTGCCGCTGGCTTCGTTGATGTTGCTGTTGTGGACGGCGCCGACGGAAAGGCTGCCCTGCCGGCTTTGGCGTTGGTTTAAGGAATCGCGGAAATGTCCGATGTTTTCTTTGACGGCTTCGGGCAGGTCTTCGTTTTGAAGGCGCATAAATTCGGAAGTGGCTTCGCGGTTCAGACGACCTTCAAAGAGCAGGCGGGCGTAATCGAGCCGTCCGCGCGTGAAGTCGGGGTGGCGTTGCAGCAGGGTTTCGTAGTCTTGTTTGGCGGCTTTCCATCTGCCTTCGCCGCGGGCAAGCGAGGCGCGGGCAAAGAGGGCGATGTCGGGGTCGTATTCGGTTTGCTGTGTATAACGTTCAAGCAGCGGGCGCACGGTTTGCCAGTCGCTGCGGTTGACGGCGTTAAACAGGGCTTCGCCTTGGTCGGCTTCGGGGTTGGTTTCGGCTGCCTGCCCGATGTTTTCGGCTGGAATGTCGAGGCGGTATTCGCGCACTTTTTGTTCCTGTTCCTGCATGGTTTGGCGGGTGTCCTGCCACAGGCGTTGTGCGGTACGGTCGTCTGAAAAGTCAGAACGTGGCGCGGCAAGGACGGGGGCGGCGAGAAAGAGGAGAAGGCAGGCAGACGGTTTGTACATGATGTCGGCTTTCCGGTCGGCGGTTTTCAGACGACCTTGAGAAGGTGGTTGGCGGGCTGGTGTTTAAAAAAGCCTGCGTGAAGCAGGCTTTATTTTACTTAACTACGGATTTTAGCGTTTTACACCGCCGTATGCCGTATCCAAGTTGCGGTCGGTTTTAAACTTGGCAACACCGGCCAGCGCGCTTGCGTTGTGACCGAAGAAGTGGCCTTCGGTTTTACCGAAGTGGCCGTTGGCGCGGGCATAACCTTCAAACGATGCGCTAGACGGTTTGATGCGGGCATGGACATCCATGTTTACCGCGTTGTTCTTCATAGAACCCGCCAAGACGCGTTGACCGAAGTCTGCGCGCAAAGTACCCGCCATCGGGTTGTTGCCGGTGTAGTTGTTGATGCCTTTAACTGCGTAGTTGGCTACGCCTGATACCGGCATAGAGGTAGCGCGTTTGTCGCCAGAGTAGAAAACGCCACGATTGGTGCCTTTAGCGTATTCTTTGCCGACCCATTCACCGTAGTACACTTCAGAGCCGCCGCTCTTGATGGTGTTGAACGCATAGCGGCCGAGGTTTTGACGGGTGTATGCGTCGTTAACCTGTACGGTTTTGACGCCGTTGCGGTCTACATTGCCGGGCATGCGGTTTACGTTGGTGTAGTGTACGCCTGAACGGTAGGCAGCGTGTTTCATCACTTTTTCGCCTTCGGCTTCAGATGCGGGTTTGCCCCATTTTTTGCCGTATTTGTGGTTTTGGTAACCGTAATCAAATGGATTGTAGGCATTGTTGGCGGCAAATACGCCTGCGCTGAACAAAACAGCCAAAACAGCAGCGGTGGTTTTTTGCAGATTCAGTTTCATGATACGCTCCTTAGGGGAAAAACGATGGTTGGGAAAATAATGTTCCGTCGGTGTCAGTGTGAGCAGACTATCGTTCGTTATGTGAGGAGACTTTTGTTTTTCTTTTTTCTTGAACATCATTCTAGAGGGGGAATGTTAGAGGAGAATTAGCGGATGTTTTAGGGAGTGTCTTAATGAGATAAGAATATTTATTTTTGGTTAAGATGTATAGTGGATTAACTTTAAACCAGGACGGCGTTACCTCGCCTTAGCTCAAAGAGAACGATTCTCTAAGGTGCTGAAGCACCAAGTGAATCGGTTCCGTACTATCTGTACTGTCTGCGGCTTCGTCGCCTTGTCCTGATTTAAAGTTAATCCACTATATTTGGAATCGGCGCGGACGGTATGATGCTGTCCGCCAAATTGCCCGTGGTTACGTTGTTTTGTCCCGATGGATATTCGATTTGCGATTAGGCTGATGTGTTAGAGGGAAGTTGTCCTCAAACAAAAAAAGGTCGTCTGAAACTTTTCAGACGACCTTTTTCAACAACATTATTAGCGGATGTTGACATACGCGCCTGAGTGCAGGTCGCGCAGCAGGTTGGTTGTAGCCTGTTGGGCTTTTTGCTCGGACATGTATTGGCGTACGGCGTTGCGTTGACGCTCTTCGGGCGTACCGGCGTCACGGACGTCGTTCAGCTTGATGATGTGCCAGCCGAATTGCGTGCGTACGGGTGGGCTGACTTGACCGGGTTTGAGTTTGTGGACGGCTTCTTCAAACGGCGCAACCATCATGCCGTCGGCGAACCAGCCCAAATCACCGCCGCTGCTCGCGCTGCCGTCTTGCGAATATTGGCGCGCCAAACCGGCAAAGTCAGCGCCGCTGCGGGCTTGCGCGTAGATTTTGCGGATGGTGCTTTCCGCGCCTGCCGCCGCGTTGTCGTTGTCAGCTTTAATCAAGATGTGCTGAGCGCTGTATTGGCGCATCGGTTCGCCTTCAGGCAGGGCGACACCTTGTTGGCGCGCGCGCTCGATGAAGCTGTTGACTTCTGCATCGCTGACGCGGCTGTTTTGCATCACGGCCTGCTGGCGCACTTTTTCCATAATGATGGTGTCGGCGATTTCCCGGCGGGTGTGTGCAGACGGATTTTTCAGCGACGGCGTTTGGGCGATGACGGCATCGATTTCGGCATCGGTCGCTTGAATGTTGCGGCGTTTGCCCGCTTGAACAATCAGGGATTGGTTGACCAGTTGCGCCAGGACTTGCTGGCGGAGTTCGTCTTCGCTGATTTGCGTGCCTTTAGGAAGGTGTTGGCGTGCTTCGGCAATGGCATGTGCCAGCTGACGCTGGGTAATGACTTCATTGTCGGCAATGGCGGCGATGCCGTCGGAAAGGCGTACGGCGCCCGAATCGGCAGGCGTGGCTGCCGCTGCCTGTTTTGCTGCTTTCTGCGTTTTGACCGGCTTGCCTTTGGATGCGGCTTTGGGCGCGGCGTGTGCGTTCAATGCCAGACCGAGTGCGGCGGCAAGAATCAGGGGTTTGACGTTCATGGGGTAACTACCTCGTTGGTTTTGCTGTAGCCGGGAATGGCCAAGCGCAGTTTTTCAAATGGATTGTTGCCGAGATTGCTCAGGTCTTTGAGTTGGAGATTGAAGAATACGGCGTTTTTGCGGCTGTTTTCACCGGTCACGTAGCGTTGTCCGACGAGGCTTGCGCTCCAGCAGCCGCAATCGCTTTTGTATTCTGCGCCAACCAAGATTTCGAGCGGTTTCTTGGCTTGGATTTCATAGTTGTAACGTGCAACGGCGTAAAGGTTTTTACGGATGGGCCATTGCGCTGCCAAATCGACTTGGCGGATTTTGTCGTAGAAATAGTTGCCGTCGGATTGCAGGTAAATGCGTTCGTTGCGACCGTATTTGTAACGCGCGCTCAATACTTTGCCCGGCTCGGGATTGTAGCGGACAGTCGCGGCGTAGCTTTCGGCACGGCTTTCGTTTTGGTTGTAGTGGATGTCGAAGCCGGCATGGATGCTGTTGCTCAGTTTGCCGTGCGCAAAGCCGACCCAGTCGGATTGGCTGCGTTCGTAACGGCCGACGCTGCCGTCCAACAACACCTTGTCGTTTTTGAAATAAAACTTCTGTCCGATACCGGCGCGGAACAGTTCGGCACCGTTGTTCGGGTCGAGGAAGCGGGTTTGCGCGGCGGCGGTCAGGCTGTTGGCGGAGTTGATGCGGTCGTTGCCGACGTACAGGTTTTCACGGAAAAGTTGGTTGTAAGAGAAGCTGTTTTCCGAGGTGTCGAAATTGGGTAAATCGTTTTGGGACTTGGTCGGGATGTAGTTGTAGAACAGGCGCGGTTCGAGGGTTTGCAGATAGGCATTGCCGAACAAATTGGCGTTGCGCTCGAAGGTCATGCCGGTATCGACGTTGAATATTGGCAATACGCGGCTGACGCGGCGGCCGGATTGGTTGCCGAACGAGCCTAAGTCGTAATAAGTCGCGTGTACGCCGATTTTCGGACGGATATAGCCCCATTGGTTGTTGAAATCCCAACGGACGCTGGGATAAAGCACGGTACGGCTGCCGTCTTGTTTGCTGTCGTGTACGAAACGGGTGAACTGGCTGAATACGTTGATATTCGCCTTGCCCATGGTTTTCTGCCAACGTCCGGTCAGGCGCGGCATGATGGCGTAGGGTTCGTCTTTGTAACCGTTTTGGTTGGCAAGGGTTTGGTATTTCTGTACGTTCAGCGCGCCGTCAAAAGAGCCGCCCCAGATATTGTCGCCGTAGTTCAGCCACAGTTGGCGGTTGAGGTTGACGTTGCTGGCAATGTCTTCGCGTCCATAGAAGTCACGGTAGTAATTGTCGTCTGAAACCTGATTGAAGCTGATGCCGCCGCTGAGTTTGTCGGTCAGTTGGTGGTTGTGATCAAACTTGATTTGATAGCGGTTGTTTTCGTGGCGTTTTTTATCGTGCGGCATCCAATCGCCGTCAATGACGCCGTTAAATTTCGGCTCGAGATAGCGGACTTGTCCGCCAAGCTGCACGCCGCGCGAGCTGATGATGCCGGGGCGGAAGGTGGCGTCCAAGTTGGGGGCGAGGTTGAAATAATAGGGAAGAGCGAGTTCCAAACCGTCCGAACCGGTTGCTAAGGTCGGAACCAGCAGACCGCTCTTGCGATGACCGTTGAGCGGGAAATCCGCCCAAGGCGTATAAAGCACCGGAACGCCGCCGAACACCAGCGACGCGTCTTTTGCCACGCCTATACCCGTTTCCTGATCGGTTTCGATGCTTTTCGCTTTGATGTACCAACTTGCATCACCGGGCGAGCAGGTATTGAATTTGGTATTGATGAGCTTGTACAGCCCTTTGCCTTTCATTTCCGCCTTTTCGCTGACGCTTTGGAGGCGGCGGCCGTCTTTTTCGGCATCAACGCGGACATATTCGCTCGAGCCGGTATTGTCTTTCAGGTTGTACACCAAAGTATCGCCGCTGACGGTCGAACCGTCTTGATACAGCTTAAAGCGGTCGCCCGCCCTGACGGTATTGCTGGTTTGGTCGTAATCGGCCCAATCGGCGTTCAACACTTCCTGATTGCGCTCGATGATGACATCGCCTTCAGCGCGGACAGCGACTTTCGACTGTCCGGCAACCCTATCCGCAATCACGCGGGTGTAATCCTGCGGCAGGGCTTCTTCGCCACTGCGTTTGATTTCAGGTTGCTTGTTTGCTTCGGAAGCCTGATGCTGGCAAAACAGGCAGGTATCGCCTAAGGACAATTTGTCCTGATCGGCCAGACGATGGTTCTCCACGCTTTGAACCGCAGGCGGGGTGGCCTTTACCGGCTCGTAATCGGCAGGTTGCGGCAAAGATGCATTTTGCGCATATGCCCCTTCCGCGCCGAAGCCGACGCTTAACGCCAAAACCAATGGTTTGAGTGAAAATAAACGAGCCAAAATCGCCCCTTAAATCGGTTTGCCAGTTAGAATAGCGGTTATTTTAACCTGAAAATCCGCGACACCGCTATGCAACGACAAACCGAATTACAAAATTGGCTTCGCGCCGTCTATCCCGAACAAAACTTCGAATTAAGCTTCGCCGCCGCCGATGCCGACTTCCGACGCTACTTCCGCGCTACGTTTGCCGACGGCAAGACCGTCATCTGCATGGACGCGCCGCCCGACAAAATGAGCGTCGCTCCTTACCTAAAAGTGCAAAAACTTTTCAATATGCTTAACGTTCCCCAAGTATTGCATGTGGACGAAGCACAAGGATTTCTGGTGCTCAACGACTTGGGCAGCACCACTTTCCTGACCGCCATGCAGCAAGAGCAAGGCGCAGATGCACACAAAGTCCTGCTGCTTGAAGCCATAGACGAACTGGTCGAGCTGCAAAAAGCCAGCCGCGCGGGCGAATTGCCCGAGTACGACCGCGACATCATGCTGCGCGAAATCAACCTTTTCCCCGAATGGTTCGTCGCCAAAGAACTCGGACGCGAACTCAACTTCAAACAACGCCAGCTTTGGCAGCAAACCATAGACACCCTGCTGCCGCCGCTGCTTGCCCAGCCGCAGGTGTACGTCCACCGCGACTTCATCGTCCGCAACCTCATGCTCACCACCGGCCGCCCCGGCGTACTCGATTTCCAAGACGCACTCTACGGCCCGATTTCCTACGACTTGGTTTCCCTCCTGCGCGATGCCTTCATCGAATGGGAAGAAGAATTCGTCTTGGACTTGGTCATCCGTTACTGGGAAAAAGCCCGCGCCGCCGGATTGCCCGTACCCGCCGCGTTTGACGAGTTTTACCGCTGGTTTGAATGGATGGGCGTACAACGCCATCTGAAAGTCGCCGGCATCTTCGCCCGCCTGTACTACCGAGACGGCAAAGACAAATACCGCCCCGAAATCCCACGCTTCCTCAACTACCTGCGCCGCACTTCCCGCCGCTACACCGAGCTTGCACCGCTTTACGCGCTGTTGGTCGAACTGGTCGGTGACGATGAATTGGAAACCGGGTTTACGTTTTAAAAGGCAGATGGCTTTGTGCCACTCTTGATAACGAAAGAGGTCGTCTGAAAATTCTGAAATGGAGTTTCAGACGACCTCTTTAAGTCTTTTCTTCATCTGTTGAGGATGTTGTGGATAGGATTTCGGGTACACGGCATAAGAGTTCGCGTAGCTAATTCCTTATTCACTATAAAAAGGTCGTCTGAAAACCTGATTTTCAAGTTTTCAGACGACCTTTTCAGTATATGCCTTGAACGGTTTGCCCAACTCAAAACCCGATTCGGGTTCAGGTTGTCTGAAATAAATATTCCAAGGCTTTTTGCAAAGCAAAAATATCCGTCAGTGCATATAAACCTATCGATGTTTCCAGATGCTTGCTTGAGGGCGGTTGGGCAACGGCCGCTGCAATCAGTTTGACTTGATTTGCAGGGTCGGGCAGGTATTTCATTTGCGCCACGGCATAGCGGGAAATCCGAACTCTGCCGTCTTGATAATGTGCGCCGCGGGCAGGCAGTTTCTGTACTTCTTCCAAGTTTGGCACATGATCGAACACGCCGTCGTAAAACTCTATGACGGGGCATTCGTTGATGCCGGTGTCGCAGTGTACATAGGCAACGTAAAACCGTTTCTGATACTGAATGGAGACGACGTCTTGCGGGCGGAAAAAAGTAATATTGTCAGGCATGATCGGACGGCGTTTGAGCGGCTGCGGAGGCGTTTGCAGAAACGCTTTAATTTGCGGTGACCGGCGTTCGAAATCGTCGGAAAGCTCGACTGCGGCATTTAAAGCATCTATCGCGACCAAGGCTTGAGGAAGGATAGAGTCGATATTCAAGCCGTATTTATGGGCGATAACAGCCATGGCGAGAATGGTTTTCTGTTTATATGCCGCGCTGACTTCTTTTTTATCTTCTTCCTGTAACACGCAATTCCACCTACTGAGGATTTGTTGCCATACTTGGTTTTGCATATCAAGCGACCCCCCTTTTGTTGGCATGCTCCAGTTCATGGCGCGGGCAAAACTTTCGTCCAAGGCTTGTACGAGGAAACGCGCAGCCAGTTTGTCCAAGATTTGCTGGTGTTTCATGAGTGTTTCCTTTCAGAACGGTATCGGCAGCGTTGGAGTGGTAGCCGCATCTGTTTCGATTATTCTGAACTAAGCCTCCGCCACGGAATCGCGGCTGAAGGTTTTTTCGCAGTAATGGCATTTGAGCTTGGTCTGACCGCTTTGTTTGCGGACGTAGAAGCGGCTTTTCACCGGCTCGCCGTGGCTGGCGCAGTTGGTGTTCGGGCAGCGGAACACTTCGGCGATTTCGTCTGGCAGGGTGAGCCGGCGTTTGTTGATGACTTTGAAGTGGTCGATGGTGTTGACGACGGCTTCGGGGGCGAAGAGGGCGAGGCGGTTGGCGGCGTTGTCGTCCAGCCAGACGCCGGTGATTTTGATGATGTCTTTGCTGCCTTGGGTTTTGCTGGGCAGGTTGAAGCCGACGGTTACGGCGCTGCCGTAGTGCAGCAGTTTGAATTGGCGCAGGATAATCAGGCCTTTGCCGGCGGGGATGTGGTCGATGACGGTACCTTTTTCGATGGCTTCGACGCTGAGTTTAGGGGTTTCCATATTTGCTCCTTATACTTCTTCGTTCAACACCAGCGATAAAATCGCCATGCGGGCGTAAACGCCGTTGGTCGCCTGCTCGAAATAGTAGGCGTGCGGCGTGGCATCGACGTTGGGGTGGATTTCGTCAACGCGCGGTAGGGGATGCAACACGCGCAGGTTGGGGCGGGCGTTGGCGAGCATGGCGGCGTTGAGGTTGAATTTGCCTTGGATTTTGGCGAACTCTTGTTCGTCGAAGCGTTCGCGTTGGACGCGGGTCATGTATAGGATGTCCGCCCATTCGACGGCGGCTTCGAGGTCGGACAGGATTTGGTAGCGGCAGCCTGCGGCTTCGAGTTCTTCGGTGATGTATTCGGGCATGGCGAGGCTGGGCGGGGAGACGAAGGCGAATTCGCAGTCCCAGCGTTTGAGGGCTTGGCAGAGGGAATGGACGGTGCGGCCGTATTTGAGGTCGCCCGCCATGGCGATTTTGAGCTTGTTCAGACGACCTTGGGTTTCGTAGATGGTCACGAGGTCGAGCAGGGTTTGGCTGGGGTGTTGGTTGGTGCCGTCGCCGGCGTTGATGACGGGAACTTTGGAAAACTCTGCGGACACGCGCGCCGCGCCGTCTTTGGGATGGCGTTGGATGATGGCGTCGGTGTAGCTGGAGATGATGCGGGCGGTGTCGGCGAGGGTTTCGCCTTTTTTCGCGCTGGTGTTGGCGCCGTCGGCAAAGCCGATGACTTTGCCGCCCAAGCGTTGTACGGCGGTTTCAAACGACAGGCGTGTGCGGGTGGAGGGCTCGAAAAAGCATGAGCCGATGAGTTTGCCTTCGAGCAGGTCGTCGCGCGGGTCGGCTTTGAGCTTGAGGGCGGTTTGCAGGAGCAGCTCAAGCTGTTCGGTCGTCAGGTCGGAAATGGAGATGACGTGTTGTCGGTAAAGCGGGTTGGGCATTCGGCTTCCTTTCTTCAATTCGGCAAAAACCCCGCTAAGGCGGGGTTTTACGAAACAACGACGGACGCGCCGCGGCGTGCGGTACGGGCAAAACGGGCGGGGCGGGCGTTGAGGCGCATGGGTCGTCTGAAATCGGTTTGAGGTGGCGGTATTATCGCATATTTGACGGGGCGGGGTTTCGGATTTTCGTGAAAAGGGGTCGTCTGAAAAATGGGGTTTCATCCTTTTCAGACGACCTGCTTTATTCGGTTTTGCCCGTCAGGGCTTTCATACAAAGCTGATATTCCGCCTTGCCCGTATCTCGGGCGAAGATGGCGTAGTCGGATTTGGGGACGGCGTTCAAAGTCGATTGCGGGAAGTGGTAGATTTCTTGCGCCACGCGCTCGGTTAGCCCTTGAATGAAGGAGCGGCTGTAATCGTTTTTGGCAACGACCATAAAGCGTTCGTTCATCTTCTCAACGGTTTGTCCAACACCCGTACCGGACAAACGTTCGCCCATGGCGGTTTGAGCCATCAGTCCGACCAAGGCGCATTGGTCTTGGAAGGAGGCTTCTTGCGGTTCGGCGTGTGCAAAAGAGAATGCGGCGGCGAGCAGGAGGGCTGCGGTATATTTTTGTATGTTCATGGTGATTTCTTTGGAATAGAGGTTGTTGGAGCAGGCGGGAATTTACATGAAGTATTCTGTGGTGGCAACAACACGAAGCCGGCAGGATTTCAGGCGTGAAAAAGCAAGAAGGCGAAACCGTTTACCGTTTGGGCATTATCCGTGGGCGAAACGGCGACGAACATCAGACGCAGGTCGTCTGAATTTTACTTGCCGGAATAATTTAAGGTTATTTGAAATATAGTGGATTAACTTTAAACCATTACGGCGTTGCCTCGCCTTGCCGTACTATCTGTACTGTCTGCGGCTTCGTCGCCTTGTCCTGATTTAAATTTAATCCACTATAGTTTCAGACGGTCTTATGTTATTCCCTATGAATTTAAGCAGTTGCCGGAAATTTTGTGAAAACATCATAGAACGTACCGATAATTTGAGAACTTATCTTCCTGTTTAATAGTCTATTTTATTGTCGAGAATACCCCGACAGGATTCCGTGATATGCAAAATCAAAATGAAGCATCCGTTAGGTGCGGGTCGTCTGAAACCGCTGTTTCCCGACTTTCTCTGCTGCTTTGGGCGGGAATTGTAGCGGCGGTGTGCTGGACTGTTGCCGATATGCTGCTGGTCGGATTCGTGCAGACGCCGGAACGTTATCCTTTGCTTTCGCAGACGCTGGCGCCTCAGTTGGGCGAGGCGGCGGATTTTGCCGTGCTGATGCAGGCCGGCTCGCCCGAGCGGCTGCTGTGGGGCGTGTTGCCGGCGACGTTTTCTGCGGCGCTGTATCTGGCGGCGGCATTCGGCGTTTACCGGCTGATGCGGCCCGGACGCACGGCCAAGGTCGGTTTTGCAGTGCTGTTTTTCGGATATGCGCTGTCGCCTTTGGGACATGCCGGTTTTTATTTTACGGGCATGGTTGCCAAGGTGCTGCTGAATGCTGTGCCGGACGATTATCCGCCGCTACTGGCGCTGTTCCGCCATTTTTACCGGATGCTGGCGGTGCACTGGATGGCTTCGGTCGGTTCGATTGCGGCGGGATGGCTGCTGTTGCTGGTACAGACGCTGCGCCGCAGGACGCTGCTTCCGCGTGTCGCTGCATGGTGCAATCCGTTGCCGGTAGGAACGGTTATTGCGGTTTCGTACAGCCTGTTTCCGCAATCACCCGTTGCCGCCGCGCTTGGCGGGGCGACGTTTAATCTGGCGCAGTTGGTGTTTTTTGTTTGTGCGGCGGCGTGTGTCCGCAGGCGGGGAATGGGGATGCAGCCGGGCTGAAATAAAACGATGCCGCCTTTGCCGGACGGCAATCATCCGCCTTGGTGCCGATGCTTGTAATACAGGTAATCCGCCGTTTCGTCCCAAACCCATCACACATCATATTGCCGCTACGGCTCAAAGGTCGTCTGAAATTTGACGCTCCATTTTCAGACGACCCCTTGTCGTTTTTCAAAAAACAAAAAATCCGACTCCGGCCCCAAGCGCCACGAAGCACGGACAGTAGGGTATAATCGCAAAGTATATTCCTTCGTGAAATCAATAAAAAACAAAGACGCCACAGCAGTTTTTGAAAGGTTTCACCCTAATTTCAAACTCTACACAGGAAACCGCCATGTTAGTCTGCAATCCCTACGAAGTCGTGATCCACGGCACAACCAACAAAGGTAAGATTTTCCGTCCCAGCGACTGGGCAGAACGCTTGTGCGGCATATTGTCCTCATTCACCAAAGACAACCGATTGTCGTACTCCAACTGGGTGCGCCCCATGCTGGTGGACAACGTCCGCTGCGTCGCCGTCGATAAGAAACTCGAAGAAGACAATCCGCAGATGTTCCGTTTCCTGATGGACTTTGCCGCCGACAACGACCTGCGCATCATCGACTGCAAAGAGCTTTTGAAAGAACAAGAAGACAAAGCACAAGGCGAGCCAGCCGAACGCGTTTTGCTGGCACAAGCCATCGAAGAAAAACACGCCGCCGAAAAAGCACAGGCCCAAGCCGCCACCGCCGAATACATTTTGCGCGAAATCCCGCCCGAAGACACATCCACCGCCTTCGCCGCCCTCAGCGTCCTGCGCTCCGCATTGACCGACATCAGCAAATTCACCGAACAAATTAACACCATCCAACGCCCCGCCGGCTACCGCCTCTTAGGCATTTTTGAAGAAGGCAAACACAACGCCGTCGCCGTCTGCGGCTTCCGCGAAGCCTGCAACCTCGCCAGCGGCCGCCATATCCACATCGACGACATCGTTACCCTGCCGCAAAGCCGCCGCAAAGGCTACGCCTCCCGCCTGTTGGCAGAAGTCCGCAAAATCGGCGCGGAAACGGGCGTGACCAAAATCCACCTCAACGTCCATGTCAATCACGACCGCGTCGATGCGCACCGCCTGTATTTCAAAAACGGCTTCGAAATCTGCGCATATCATTTCCGCTGCGATCCTAAATAACCCAAAAGGTCGTCTGAAAATTTTTCAGACGACCTTTTTTAAAGTTGGATTTTTAACCTAACTTACGTTTGCTAAACTCCCTAAAATGGATTTTTATAAAGTTTTCCAGATTTTAAAAGGGATAATTTCTATTGCAAACCCCTAAAAATTCGATATTTTCATGCTTAGTCTCATCGTCATAAATAAATTTATCATTACTATCAAAGCAAAAAGAATAATACTTACTTTCCCTTCTAGTACTAGTAGTCCTTATAGCAATAGAAACTGTACCATTCCTATATTTATTTCTATCAAAAATTAAAGTATTATTTCCAATAAATTGCATACCTGGTTTTTTATTAATTATATTTTCTATTTCTGAATAACATTTTTTTCTTCCTCACTACCTGCACAGTAAATGTTTATATCTTCCAATACTGCTCCATTATCATAAAAACCTATACTAAGATCAAATATTATATCTCGATCATCATGATCAATTATTACGTAAATGAATTGAGGATCAGTAATTGATGTTATTTTTACCTTTTTAATTTTAAATGCACTTAATAAGCATATATAAATAATAAAAATAAATATTGCAAGGAAGTATAGTTTAATTTTTTTGTCATGAAATTTATTGGTTCCAAATTCAAAAAATTCTAAAAAACTTTATCTTAAGCGGTTTTGCCACACTTGTATAAATCTTACTACTACTACTATGCTTGGGTATGCTGACAACCACTACTTTGCCTATTACTCTCTAACTACGTCCACTTTCACACCTAGCCCCAGCATAACACTAATTTTATTGGGACCTTTGCAAAATTCCCCAAAATCCCCTAAATGTCTTGGTGGGAATTTTGGGGATTTTGGGGAATTTTGCAAAGGTCTTAACCCTTTAAAACTTGGGTTCTTTCTGTAAATAAGTTAGTAAATCGGGATCCTGATAGCCCTCATCGATTTTATACCCCTTGCTAACCAACATGGCTTCCTCTTTTTTGCGTTTTGCCAGTTCAATATTTCGGTAGCGTTGCCAGTATTCCGGCAGGCGGGAGCTGATTTTATCCATTTCTTCTTGAAGTTTATCGATGCCATAACCGTCAGGGATAAATGTGTTATATATGTCATTTCGGGTGCTGTAGCGCGCGGTCGTAAATGAGATCCTCATCATATACTGCCCCCATTCGTTAAAACTTAATGTTTTATTGATGCTATCTAAATCTTCTTGGTCGTTGACGGTCGAGTCAAATGAAAGACTCATTTCAACACCGTCCAAATAAAAGGTTGCAATCATGCCTCGCTTCATCATAACGCTATACCATGTATTAAAATCGGGAACTACACCGGGATCGGTAATATTACCCAAGCCAAAATTTTCTTCATCTTGGAAATATCTGATGGCATCTTTATCTGTCAGCCGAGGACTGGATAAATAAATATAGCGTTGCCAGCCACTGTCCTGTATCCGCTTCATCAGTTTAACCCATAAATCATAGGCTTCACGATGGCGGATAAGTTCATCGGCACTGATGCCGCTGTTTAAAACAATATTATTTACTCCCTCTCCCTCAGGTTCGGAACGTACCGATCCCATGGCGGTAAAGGTATGCGGAATAGTCAGGTCATGGCCGCTGTGGCGGATGGTGACGGCTCCCAATTGTTTTGACGGCCACTTCAAATCTAAAAAGCCGACCAGTTCTCCTGCGGTATGGTGATCTGCAACCGCACCTGCCAGTTTGAAACTTTCCGGCCCTTTCTTACCTAATTGTAACGTAACTTCATGCAGCATGATTTTCTCCTTGTCTTCTAAAGCATGAACTGTTAATGAGATCAGAGCAAGCAAGAGAGTAGCGAGCAAAGCTGCTACAACCCGCTCACTGATTGCCTTGTGGATCGTTCCAAGATTCATGGGTTTCTCCTTTTTTGGTACTGCCTATCCAGCCTGCTATAGTTTGCAGGTGTCTTTCGATATATTCCCTACTTTTCGAATCACTCATTAAATTATGATACTTATCCGCTACGTCTAAAATCCATTTCATCCTACTATCATATTTCTCTGCTTTCATATTGTCTGGTGCATAGGAGAATGGGTCTTCCTTCAACCTGTATTTGACCCTTTCCGCCTGCGGCAGCGGCATACCGTGCCGGTTGAAAGATTCAACCGCATGATTACCACCGGATTCTTTCAACCTTTGAAGATAGACGGCATACGGTTCTTCTTCATAGCTGCTGTGGAAGCGGATAAAAGTCTTGGGATTCTTTGCCCACCGTTGCATTTCTGCACCTAAACGCATCCATGGATGATCCCAACATATGCTTTGGAGGATATTCTTCTGTTCTTGTACTGCAATCAGTTTAAGGTGTTTGATTTGAGATTCTAAAGCATTTTTACTGTATGGTTTTAAGTTTTCTATAAGTGGTAACTCTTGGAAAGCTTTCCGTATTTCATCGGTCAATTTAAAGCCCTTTACACCAGGCAGGGCTGTGGACGCCCAAGGCAAAGCATTGAGGGCTTTTTTTACTGGAGCAACATAATTACTTGCATTACGACTGGCTTTACATTGTTCAAAAGAACCTGGACTCAGTGCCCAAGCCCAATGCCATGGCGCAACATCCATAAATAGCCATAAATTCCCTTTGGCGAAAATATGAGCGGATTTCGCTGCATCACGATATTTTTCAGCCCATTTCGGTACATACCGAACTTTGGCAGCCCAAAGACCTGTTGTTGTAACCCAAGAGTTAAATGTGGCTGCTACCGTTTTTGAGGCAAATGCACCTAACCCCATCCAATAAAAACGCCCTGTTAAATTGGGGTTACCTCCTAACTCTTTCTCCATTTCTAGATAAATCCGTGCATAAATTGCCGCAATTCTTCGTGCACGTTGCTCATACCATACTTCAAGACGGTATTGATTATTTCCAGTTTTATTGGAAAGTTTAATGTAACTCGTCTGTTGTAATAAAGACCAAAAAGTATTACAGGTACACTTTTCGGAATGACAACTTTTTGGGGTTTGATTGGTTTGTGAGGTACTAAATGTTAAATTAGTCGCCATTTTTATGCATCTCCAAATGGTGGGGCAGAATCAAAATCAGCCCATTGTAATTCAGTTTTTAATTCCTGCTGTTTTTCTGCATGTATTCTATGACTAAGACCTTTAGTAGTCGTAATGCCGGTAATTACCTCATCTTTATTATGGATAATATACGCAATAGAATGCATAGGTTTGCCATCAGGAAATAAAAATTGAAACTGCTCATCATATTTTTCAACCGCAGGCATACCTTTCATATTTATCCCTGCACTATTCGGCCCCGTTACCTCCATCGGCGCCTTCACCCTAACCAGCTTCGGACTCCCAATCTCAACCTCCCCGTTCGCCAGTTTGATATACGCCCCTTTGCAGGTAATCAGAATCTCCTCCTTCGCCGCAATGGTGATTTTCC